>JBCBWU010000130.1:0-20345 GCA_039816955.1 Bacteroidota bacterium | reverse complement strand
ACTACTGTATCACCCTGCGATACGACCTCATAGAAGGTCACTATACAATGGCATACCACCAATTTGGGTCAGCAAAAAGTACTATTGGTAGAAAGCGAAGTAACTTCAGAAGTGCAAGAGCTCATTGTCTTTTTGCGCGGCGACGCCCCTTTTGAAGACCCTACTTACCAATACCGGATAGCTCGCCAAATTGCCAGTTTACGCTCCAATGCGGTTGTAGCTAGCCTATTGCGACCAGGTTATAAAGATCAGTGTGGAGACCGTTCCGGTGGTGATACGGGAGAAATGATAGGAGACAATTACACTTGGGAGGTCATTGAATCGGTCAACACAATTGTGGAAGCATTGCAGACGCAATTTACACCTAGCCAAACTACCATCATTGGTCATTCTGGTGGAGCAGCACTAACGGCCTTGCTAGCGGCAAAACACCCTAAACGTATGGACAAGGCCTTACTGGTATCTTGCCCTTGTGACTTACCGGCCTGGCGTGCACATATGGCAGAATTCACTAACAATCCCTACTGGACCACTCCGACGCTTGCGGGGGAATCTCCGGTCGAATATGTGGAGCAACTCGATGTTGACACTCACATTGAGCTGATTGTAGGAACTGAAGATAAAATCACCCCAACTGACCTCAGTCAGCGGTATCTGCAAGCAGGTATGAAGTCCGATAAGCAGATGCGACTAACAATTATCACGGACGGAGATCATGATATGATCAACCGCAGGGAGACGCTAGCGCAAATAGTAGAGATGATTGATTGGGAATAGGCGAGAGAGCGTATCGGAATCCTTTTGCAAAGTATTTTTTTGAAGAGGGTAAAGGCGCTTGTGATCCACCGCAAAATTACGATCTTAGCCACTCAACTAATCAGAACGCAATACGTGTCCAATTCGGCTGCCACTACCCTACCCCATCCTTTTATCGTTGTTGAAGGCAATATCGGAGCCGGCAAGACAACATTGGCGAACATGCTTTCCAAGGGTTTTAACCGGCGACTGATTCTGGAGCAGTTTGCGGATAACCCTTTTCTACCTTTTTTTTACGAAAATCCTGATCGTTACGCTTTTCCGGTAGAGCTCTTCTTTATGACCGAGCGGCACAAGCAACTACAGGAGGAGCTCAGTCAGATTCAGCTTTTTGAAAACGGGATCATTGCTGACTATATATTTTTAAAGACCTTACTTTTTGCACGTCATACGCTAAAGGCGGAGGAATTTCGATTATTTACACGCCTATTCAACATCCTGAGCACCAATTTTCCTAAACCAGATTTACTGCTCTACATCCATCAACCCGTACCCGGTCTTTTGGAAAATATCAAGAAACGCGGCCGCACTTACGAGCAGAAAATGGACCCGGATTACCTCCTGCGCATACAACAGGCCTATTTCGATTATTTTCGGACAGTTTCGGACATCCCAATCGTGGTTTTAGATGTTCAAGATATAGACTTTGTTGCGAAGGAAGAGCACTACCAACTCATCGTACAGTTGCTGCAAAACACCTACGAACCCGGCATGCATCAAGTACGTGGAGTGGACCTGCTTTCCACCAGTTCTTGACGCAAATAATTTGGCTGCCCTGGCGGCTGTATCACATAAGTAACCCCTACGACTATGAAGATCAATATTCCTGAAACGGAGCAAAAACGAGTAGTCATTATTGGCGGTGGTTTTGCGGGTTTGGCCGCAGCACGGAAACTGGCCAAAAGCAATTATCAGGTCGTCCTTTTAGACAAGAATAATCACCATCAGTTTCAGCCGCTTTTCTATCAGGTAGCCATGGCGGGTTTGGAACCCAGTTCGATTGCGTTCCCGTTCCGTAAGCTCTTCCGGCAGCATAAGAATCTCTTCTTTCGGGTAACCGAAGTACATTCCATCGAACAAGAAAATAGGCGGGTGATCACAGCGCTTGGCGAATGTAATTACGACTATCTAGTCATCGCTATTGGGGCGGATACCAATTACTACGGCAATAAAGAAGTGGAAAAGCACGCGCTGCCAATGAAATCAGTTGGTGAAGCATTGGGCTTGCGTAATGCGATCCTATCTGATTACGAAGCCGCCCTTTCCATTACCGATTTTGATGAGCGGCAAGGCTATATCGATATTGTCATCGTTGGCGGTGGTCCTACTGGAGTGGAATTGGCGGGTGCCTTGGCAGAAATGAAGAAGCACATTATTCCCAAAGACTATCCCGAACTCAATGCCGAGGAAATGGATGTACACTTGATTCAGGGTGCAGACCAATTGCTAGCGGGTATGTCTGAGGAATCTTCGCAGAAGGCCTTGGCTTACCTACAAGACATGGGGGTTCAGGTACGCCTGAATACCCGCGTACAGAACTACGATGGTGAATTTGCCTACCTCAGCGATGGAGAGAAAATTCGGAGTAATAAGGTCATCTGGGCAGCCGGCATCCATGGCAACCATATCCCCGGTTTACCCGAAGCGGCACAAACTTATGGCCGCAGGCTAGCGGTAGACCGATTTAATCGTGTACAGGGCACAGAAAATGTCTTCGCCATTGGTGATATTGCCTATATGGAAGAGGATGCTTTCCCGAAAGGACACCCGCAGGTGGCACAGGTAGCCATACAGCAAGGACAAAACCTAGCGGCCAACTTGAAGCGTGCAACTAAGCAGCAAGAATGGCAGCCTTTTTCCTACAACGATAAGGGCTCCATGGCCACGGTGGGGCGCAACCGGGCAGTGGTGGATCTACCGAAGTTTAGCTTCCAGGGGTTTGCGGCTTGGGCCGTATGGCTGTTGGTGCACCTATTCGCCATTCTGGGTACCAAAAACAAGGTCTTCGTCTTTCTCAATTGGGTTTGGAATTACCTGACTTATGACCAGAGCCTGCGCTTGATTATTAAGGCAAAAGGAAAGCAAACGGAGTTGAAGGGGAGTGAAGTCAATACCTAGTACAGGGCATGAAAAACGCCAAAATATTTTTAGTTAGCCACAGCTTAACAACTGGCCTAATTGGCTTTACATTTCTTTTTCTACCAAAAAATTTAATTCAACAACTTCATCTGAGCTATTCCCCAATGCTGGAGTACATCCTGCAGTTGTTGGGTGGACTATACCTAGGTTTAGCGATGCTCAGCTGGATGTCTCGCGGACAAGTGATCGGTGGCATTTATAATCGGCCGCTGATCATGGCCAACTTCATGTTTCTACTAATCGGCACCCTGAGTATGCTAAAGGCCTCGGCTTTAATCCTGTCAACAGGAGTATTGGGTTGGTTCTTAGCAGCTTACTATTTGGTTTTCACCATAAGTTTTACGCTACTGCTTTTCCGAAGCCCCGTGTGAAACCAACTCCCCTACTCCTTCATTAGCTTGATCGTTGTAGTTTGAGTAGTAGTGCCAATTTGCAGGTAATAGGACCCCGTGGGTAATTCCGCGTCAAGCGATAGATGCAATAACTGCTGTGCTTCCAGACCAGACCAACTCTTAAGGGTACGGCCAAGCATATCTGTTAGCGTTATCTCAAGTGGACCTTCGCCTAGAATGGGCGATTGTAACCAAATCTCTTGCTTGAAGGGATTAGGATACACCAGCCAATCCGCCTGTTCGCCACTGAAGGTCAATTGGCGAATATCCGAATAGCTGAAGCTACCATCTAGATCGTTCATCTTCAGCCGATAAAAATTGGTTCCACGAAGTGGGCGCTCATCCACATAACTATAGTACTGCTCCAATGCACCTTCACCCTTACCCTCTAATTGCGACAGCCGCAGCCAATCCTTACCGTTGGTAGAACGCTCTAGTTCATAATTAGCGAAGTTCTCTTCGTTGGTACTGGTCCATCGAAGTAAAGCAGCCTGATCCATTGGATCAGCAGTAAAACTCAGCAACTCTACGGGTACCCCGAGCACGTAGGTCAAATCAAGGAAAGGAGCCGTGGTACCAACAATATCTGAAACACCTAAAGATGCCAAGGCTGGTACTTCAATTGTTTGCTCGATGGCATTACCATCCTCATCTTGTACGATGATGGTCTTTTCCTGGTAGACAATCGGACTACGTTCACGACCCGAGAATCGTTGACCACCACTGTTGACGCCATCTTCTGAACCATCAAAATAGTTGATGTAATTATCCGACCAATCAGCTACATCAAAATAGAGCCTAAATTGGGTGAGTCCCTGATTGTTGATTAGGGAAAGGTAATTTGGATCAATATCAATACGGGTAATATCATTATCGTTGAGAACCGTGCCGTGGAAGCAGCCTACATCGGTACCATCTGCAGGGGCAGTACCGTCACTTAGTTCCACTGCGGGATTGCCAAAAGAACCAGACTTGATATCTAACTTGGGGCTACGGTCATTCAAAGTATACGGATTACTACCGTCCCCGGCACCACTGCGGGTTAGGTACAAGACCGCACCGGTAACCATAGCGTTATCGGGTAGGCTAGCGGTGTTGAACGAGAGTATACCGCGCCATTCATTGCTCGTACCCGTAAAGAAGCCGCCATCATCGCCCATACGAATACCACTGGTGCTTATATTATTGGCCTCTACATCCACCCAGCCATCGTTGGAGCCCCCCTCTGAATAGAAGGTAGCTTGTGGGCTACCGCGAAACTCATTAAAGAAGAAATTATCCGCTTGATTGCGGACTTTGTAGTCATAGCCATCAGCATCCAAGTGAATGGGGTCACCAAAGATGCGGAAGTTCTGCCGCAAAGTAGGTAATACAGGGTTACCGCCTGGAGCATAGGGTGGAGTACCTTCGGGTGCCGGTAGCACACCAGGCCCAGAGACGCCATCACCATAGACGTGGTGCATGAGGCCGATGCCATTATCGTACTCTACATCAGGTTGCCCGCCTACGATCATTTGCCGCTGCTCTTCCACCGTGATCATCATCTGATTGAGTTCTTCATTAGTGATCAAGTCATTAACGGGATCGCGGCTAAGGTCATCACGCTTGGGGCAGGCGTAAATCCAGCAAAAACCAAATTCAACGTCAAAGTTAGGATACTCATAGCTGCTGATGATTACTCGCAGATTGGGACGCACCTCCAAGGCCGCATCAATAATTTCCTGGGTGTTGGCCAGAATAGTATTGAACAAGGCTTCTTCCGAGCCTGGATTATCCAAATCCATATCCTTATACCAACCACCATCCGACTTAGCTGCCAGGATATCGTTCCCACCAATGCTTAGAATTACCGTAGTAATTTCTGGATTATCCTGTAAGGCCTGCACCATATTATCGATATAGGCATATTCGTCTCTATCTACCCACTGCCGTGCTTCACTTCCCGATACAGCATAGGCGGACCCCGTATACGGCGGTGAAGGAGGAGCCCCTAGTGTTTCGGTAACGAAATAATAGTCGGAAAAACCGTAGGCATCGAAGACGTCATCGTATACCCCGTCATCTCCCATAAATTGGGCCCAACTATCACCTGCTATTAGCACTTTAGGTGAACTGGAATTACTACAATTGGCGGGAATTTGCGCTTGCAGTGATAAACAACAAGCGAGCGATAAGACGAAAAAGAGTAGTGTGTATCTCATACGAGCCGCAGCTTAGGCGGTCTTTGGGGTTGACTCAAAGTTAAGCAATTATTAGGGGCAACTCGATCACCTTAGACAAATGGGTAAACCCACAACAGGGCTCAATAAACCGCGTGCTACAGAAACGTCCGCAGATTGCCTACTGAAATGCCCTTTTGATGCGTTTGGCTCGCCCTGGATACCAGACAAACTGGATAAAATTAAATTCTAGTTGATTAAAGCTGACACCTCCTTCACCTCCAATTTGAGGCAATGGCGTGTAGCGGAGATTGGTACGCAGGATCCAAGGCTGTAGATCATCTGGTCGAATATCCCAACCAAAGGTGATGCCCAAGGCAACTGTTTCTAAGCTTTGGTCCGTCAACAATTGGCCGCCATCTGATTCGATTAGCTCAAGTCTTTCCGCACTCACAACGGGGCCAATAAAAGGAACAAAGCCGTGATAGTCTCCTAAAAACTTGAAGACTTCCAGACCAATTGACCGACGAGATACCTCTTGCTCCCATCCGTAAGCAGAGCGGGTTGAGCTGTTGCGGCGGTAGGTGATATTGGCATGAGTATCCCAGGGATAATGGTAGTAGCCCAAGCCCAACTCAGGAAACACACCAACGCCTTTGTGCGTAGTAAGTGCAGGATACAGCGCCTCATTTCGCGGTGCATCACCAATAATAAAGGCAGCTGAAGGACCAATCGCTAGTGAGAAACCACTGAGAGCCTTGTCGGCTTCCAACTCATTTACAATTCTACTGGTGGTACCATTTTCATAATCGCGTTCAACCCCAACCGTCGTATCCAATTGCCAGCTCACTCCCAGCCAAAAGTACTGTCGGGGTGAGGTAACATCAGTAAAGGTGTTTCGGTCTATCGCGTAAGCAAAATCTCCGTTCAGGTAGCGGCTGTAGCCAAGATCAAATAGCAAGGATTTACGCTGGTAAGTCAGGCCAAGTTGCAGGGGGAAAACCCCTTGACTTTCGAACACACCTACCCCATTTGCGCTTCGCTGACGCCAGCCAAATGTAGTGTAAGCAGTGCCCAAAAATGGTCGAATCTTATTACGCTCAATGCGCCACGGATAAGCTCGAATGCCAGTTTCTACGCTAGGACTAAAACTGATTGACCCACCCTCTACTGAATTTGACAGTAACCGCTGTAACGGAAAGTTGACAAAAAAGTAGGCGTGCCCCCAAAAGTGTGTACCGCCAATGCTGAGGCGAGGAATAATGTTTTGTGGATTACGAACCGTAGCGAGTGAACTGCTCGAGCTGGGATTTAGAGATTGCCCACTCTCAGGTAAAAAGGCAAAATCTGCCCCTAGCGTAAGTTGAGCAAAGCGGTGGCGTGTATTCCCACCATCAACGTAGGACTGCGCTTGTGCAAATAAGCTGCTCACAAGCAAGTATGAAATTAAGATTGCGCGTTTCATAACTGTAAGTTTTTCTGCAAAGAAATTAACTCCCACGTACAGCATCAAAAAAGACATACTGAACCATCCGATTAAACAGATGAGCTGTGGTAAGATCTTTCTGAGCTGCTGCTATACTTACTTCCAGTGCAAGTGATAATGTGCTAATAGTCGATTTGACAACAGTCCAAAACCCGACTTGATGAAAAACTCATGTCCAAAATTTGATACTCAACTGACGGCTTGCCACCTTTTTTCTAGCAGAGCGGCATAAAACGAAGTTAGAGAAGAGCTGTACTAACGCCACGAGGCTCACAAGCACTTAATCCGGCTTTCTAGTAGATTGCCAGTTGAGCAACTGCCATCGGCCAC
This sequence comes from Bacteroidota bacterium, assembly GCA_039816955.1. Classification (GTDB taxonomy): domain Bacteria; phylum Bacteroidota; class Bacteroidia; order Chitinophagales; family Saprospiraceae; genus Lewinella. The sequence continues at coordinate 13,023 of JBCBWU010000130.1, read as the reverse complement.
TTTCCTTGCGATATACCGAAGTGTAGTAGAGTTTAATATCGAAGGACTGCCCCTGGTATAAGCCGCGTACGAGGACTAAACCCGTGATGATGGCCGTCTTACCAAACCGCTTAAGGGACCGCTCTATCGGAAACATCTCCTGGTAGGTAATCTTTCCGGAGTTTACACTGGCAATGAAATCGGCCTTCGTCTCCACTAGTCCATTGGAATGGAGGTAGTACAGGTCATTGTGCAGCAGTAATTGCAGCGCTTTTCCATCCTGCTGTACCTGGGCTTTGAAGCGTTGCTGTTCGGACTGGAAGATGTCTTCATATTTAGATTGTGCACCTGATTGGGTCAGACCAATCAAAAAAAAGACACAAGCAAATAAAAACTTATCGTATTTTATTTTTATCATTTTATACAAAATTTGTTTTTATCATAATCATTTGTATCTTAGCTCTGTTCAAGCACATCAATAGGACCAAGATGTGTTTGTTCTCGATGGCATCTGAGGCGACATCATGCAAAAGCATGATGACAACAAGGAGCATTTAGCTTAAGCAGCCTCTTCCTCCTATCGGTAGCATTATATCTTGCCACCAGGTCAGATAGGAAAATCAGCGGTTTTACACATTTGTTTGGATACTTGCCTGGCAAGTATAAGGTGGTGGTTTGTCCGTACTATTCGGCATTGAATTTGCGGACTGGCGTTCAGGCAGCGGGTGGGTCCCCTCCCAAGGGGATCTAGTACCTCCCCCCCAAATCCACCAGAAAAAACTATCTTGAACCGCGATTTACCATTCGAGAGACCAACAACAAGACGAAGATGCGAAACCAAGCCATCAAGCTATCCCTTTTTATCAATTATTTTGTCTTTGCGATTCTGTTAAACAGCGTGGGAATTGTTATTCTAAAATCACAAAAGGTATACGGTGTTGATGAGATAGCAGCTAGCACCCTGGAACTCTTCAAGGATATGCCCATTGCGATTGTATCCTTTTTGATCGCTTCTTTTCTCCCTCGGATTGGCTACAAAAAAGCCATGCTTGCAGCTTTGGCTATTGTGGCAGTTGCCTGTATTGGTATGTATTTTGGCAATTCCTTCTGGGCCGCTAAGCTCCTGTTTGCAGCCGTAGGTGTTTCCTTCGCCCTCATTAAGGTATCCGTGTACTCAGTCATTGGATTAGTTACGGATGGAGAAAAGGCCCATAATAGCTTGATGAGCAATATTGAAGGGGTATTTATGTTGGGAATCGCGCTAGCTTATTTTCTATTTCCAGCCTTTAATAGCCCTGATGATCCCAATGCCTGGCTCAATGTCTATTGGCTGTTGGCGGGCTTAGCGGGTATTTCCTTCCTGTTCCTGTATCGTGCTGATTTTCAGGAAGGAGAAGAAATACCGGGAGCTGATCTTGGTGAAGACTTCCTAGCCATGTTCCAGTTACTTAGTCGTGTACTGGTTATCGTATTTGTCTTCAGTGCCTTCCTATTTGTAATGATCGAACAAGGTATCATGACTTGGCTGCCTACCTTCAACGATAGAGTGCTGGAGTTGCCGGAGAATTTAGCCATTATGATGGCTAGTATTCTAGCAGTATCCCTAGGTATCGGCCGTTTTATGGCTGGCTTTCTTACTCAACGCTTTTCTTGGGTGAAAGTACTTAGTGTATGTCTAATTGGGGCTATGGCTATGGTCATCTTTGTCCTGCCGCGGGCCGTCAATGCAGAGATTGGTGAGGTACAAACCCTGGCTGATATTCCTTTGATTGGTTACGCCTTCCCGCTCGTCGGCTTATTCATTGCTCCTATTTACCCGCTACTTAACTCCGTCGTGCTGAGCGCGCTACCCAAGAAGCTGCATAGCCCAATGTCTGGCCTGATCATCATTTTTTCAGCCTTGGGAGGAACGCTTGGCTCAAGAATTATTGGTATTCTCTTCAAAGAAGTTGGTGCAGATACTGCTTTTTCTTATACCCTCATACCAATGCTTGTCCTATTCGCAATGTTATTCATCTTGAAACGCCTCACTGATCAAGAAAAGGCAGCATAGCGCATTCCGACTGTGATCAAGCCCGCTTTTGCGAATTTTGGTTACAGTACAAGTCGTTTCATGGTACCATCCTCATAACGGAGTAGATAAACACCACTATTCAAATTATTGCGGTCAAGCTGTAGCACGGTAGTGGATGTATTCGCCGCGATTGGGTAGCGTTGTAGTAAGCGCCCATCAACTGAGAAAAGTTCCAAGTAAGTGGAAATGTCCCCTGCCGGTAACCCACTAATCACCACACGGCCATCAGCGCCAACAGGATTGGGATAGATTTGCCAATCGCCGGCACCATTGGAAAGGTAAACCTCTCGTATTTCGCTATACGTTTGGTCACCATCAACATCCACTTGCCGCAAACGGTAATAACTGGTCCCAGACAGAGGACGCGTATCAAGATGGAAATAAGCCTGTGGCTGGTCACTATCGCCAGCACCGGCTACGAATTGCAAAGGCTCAAACGCGCGGCCATCCGCAGAACGTTCGATGTAGAAACCTTCGTTATTTTGCTCTTGCTCCGTTGACCAACTTAGCGCAACTGTCTCTTTTTCTGGCTCCGCAGTAAACTCACTCCATACTACTGGTAGAAAGGACGTATTTCGTTGCCCAATAATTTGCACATTATCTACCGCCACAAATTCTGCCCACTGGCCACCGTCGTGGTAGCCCAAACGTACCTGAAAGTTAGCGTTAGCATAACCACTCAAATCTGCCGTCCAATCAAGTAGACAGCTTTCATTCCAGGACTGGCTCGGGACACAATCTCCCCCTTCTTGATCCTGATGGACCAATACCCAGTTCGTACCGTCGAAGACTTCAATGGTAAAATTGGTATGAGGAGCAGAATAATAAGAATTGAAATTATAACGCAAGCTAACTTCAATGCCCTCGTAACCTGCGAAATCGTAAACGGGTGTGAGAATATAGCTGCTACCGCTTTGCTCAGGATAGGGGCCCAGCACATCATCATCAAAGTAGATCATACAGCTTCCATCAAATGAATTTTGGCCTACGCCAAAATTAGCGGTCAAACGGGTACTATCACCAATTTGCCATTTGGCACCAGAAGGGTAAGTTGTTTCAAAATCCCAACCCATAGGCATTCTACATCCGTCAAAAGTCTCTTCTACCTGCAAATTACAGGCCTGATCCGGAGTGGCCAATAAGAAGCCATCGCCACAACTAAAACCACCATCAACATTAGGTACCACCTGCAATAAAACTCGTCCGTCTACCGGTAGTTGGAGATTGGAGAGATGAATAGCCTGGGGACTCTCTGTATAGCTTTGCTGGTAAGGAATTCCTGCCACCCAAACTGTAAAGCCGTCAGCATTGGTTTCGGTGTACGCTACCTCCAAATCTAGCTCGTAGGTGCCATCGGTGATTTGACAAGCCTTTGGTGAAGCAGCCAGCAGTTCAATTTCCAAATCACTAGCCGTCTGCAAAAGGACTTCTTGTCTTGCGCCTAACTCATCACCGCAAACGGTCGCTACTGTCACTCTATATTCCATACAGAGCTCTACCTCATTATCCAACATCAGATAAGAATCGGCCGTAAAAAAAGTATCAACTCCGGTTCTATCCAAGCGTTCCATGAGAATGCACCAACTATCGGTAGTTTCACCTTCCCAACTGAGGCTCAGAGCAGGCAGCAAATTGTCAAATTCTACTTCCAGCCCAGCAACTATTCCACAATCATCACTACAATCAAGTAGGCAATTATTATCCTGCAGAAAATCATTGATTATCGACACCGAATTGGCTTCACAATAGCCCAGTTGTCCGTTAGTCCAGGCTGCGGAAATGTTGACCGTGGGATCCATAATAAAGTCTGGTCGAGCATTGGCGTAGCATTCGTAGTCACCGGAGCTATAATTGTGACCACAGCCAAAATTGTGGCCGATTTCGTGAGCCGTCATCACCCGAAGTAAACCAGCACTAGCGGTAAAATCCTCCAGGATGTGATAAGGGTTTTCACCGCAAACTGATCCTACATACGCCATACCTATAACTCCACCACTACCTTGATTCATATAATTACGGCGTGACCAAAACTGCCCGATATCAAAGTGTCGTAAAAAACCACCAGCATCTCCCCAATCACTAAAGCTCTCCAGTAGGGGCACTGCATCTTGACCTGCTGACCAGGGATCACACTCGAGGCAGGTACTAATAACCAGTTCACTAAGTTTGAACTGAATCTCACTTCCAAATTCGTTATCAAAATTACCGGCAACGCTATTCAGAACTGCCTGTACTTGCTGCAATATGGCTCCGGCAGACCCATAATATTCGAACATACTGTAATCTGCTGCTACGGCAAATTCCACTTCGTGACAACCACTGCGGCCGGTTCTGGGCCCAAAACCAGCTCGTGACCGCCCTTTATCCGTTTGTGCGCAATGCAAACCCGGAATAGGGCGTACACCATTACTGGGATACACGATGAACACGCCTGCTGCCAAACTTGGCAGGAATCGATTAGCCGGCTCAATGAACCAGTCCTGTCCCTGATGGTGAACATAACCGTATAAGAAAGATTTGTTGATCGTTAATCTAACATCCTGATCGGCATTAGCTGAACGAAAAGTTGTAGTAAGGGGGTCATTAGGAAGGCGACGACGATCTCCTTTGGCATCTAGTATCGTTAGCTCAAAAGCAGCAGTTTGCAATTCATATTGCTCCAAAACAAGCTGCCAGCGTAGGCCATTAGGGAAATACCACTCCATGGGCACTGCTCCACCACTACTTTGTACGTAGCGGTGGATATCAAGTACCGGTAGGTTAACTAATTGATAGTTGGAAAAGTAATCTTCAATGATGGTCGGGCTTGGGTTCGTAACCCGCTCCGCCACAAAACGCTGTTGTCCAAATAGTGGTGTAGTGTAAATAATCGAAAAGAAGGCCACCACAAGCCCCGCACAGGTCACCCTTGCCATTGTAATTTTTTTCATGTGTGCCAACGACATTACTGCCCTGGCGATAGTTCAGGATACCTTGTGCTGTTCTAGTGTAAGTTACCAGTACCAGTAGCGTCTAGTCGCAAACGACAGACCTAGTCATACGTCTCTACGTGATATTAAAAATGTGAATGGAGTAGCGTGATGCCACCCCTGGCGTGTTGTGCAGGAAGTGCTTGTGGTGTATTCGCGAGTATCTCCTAAGTAAATCGGAAATTGAAATATCTATTTAAGCACGGTAGGGATCAACAATTTGTCGATCAAGTAGATAGACTATATATTTCAAAATCAAATATAATTAAAAAAATTAAATACGTCCAGTTTTGCTAGAATTTAATCAAAACAGTTGTGCCCCCACTGCCGCCCAAAAGGGATGTATCTCCACAATCAAGCGCCCAGCTTTTACGGCAGGATCAGCATTTGCAAGTGTGACGGCTTCCTCGTAGGTAGGAGTAGAATAGATTACTACGCCCTGTATGCCGCTGTCATCGGCAAAGGGTCCAGCGAGGCAAATCTTACGATCAGTTGCTAACTGAGATAAATGAGCTAGATGATTCTCTTGAATGAGAGCCGCTTCCTCCGTACTTTGATCACGCTTGGGACCAGACTTGAGCAAACACATATAGTACTGCTTCATCAAGTAGGTCGTATCCCCTGTGTTGTGCAAGAAGGTCTGAAAACCAGCGGTATCAACAGACATATTCTGGCCCCCTACCCTAGTGGAGATACTTACACACACCAAGACCAGCAGGCTGATGATAAAAGGACGAATTCGTATCATTTTACCGGCCTCTTGAGGTAGCATTGACCTTACGGTTAAATTCTGCGCTAATCACATATTGATCTCGCCGTACCGCTTCTAGCATTTCAGATGGCGCGATCCGCTCTGGGTTAAAATGAAGCAACCAATATGGGCTATTTGGTGACAGACGCTTGACGATCTGCAAATCCTGGCGGGCAAATTGAATAATCCAAACGCTAGGATCTACCTCCTGTGAAAGGTTGACTAATAGTTCGTCGGCAATTACATCTTCCTCCAGTCCGTAGTTACCACCGGATGCTTGCCGTTCCCAGCCGCCGCCATCCGCAATAGCAGTCAGCATCTCCTCTAATTCCAATAGCCGCTCGGGGCGACCATCTTTACCTTTCACCGACTTAGTTTCTCCATCCTTATGGTAAGTCAGCGTTACGGTAGGCAGATCTGGAATCTGAGCTTTGTAGAGGTTTTGGTAAGACCAAAAGTTCGACTCTTCAAAGGCGTTAATCAGATCCCGATAGGTATTCTGATCTAATAACTTGGTGTGTAGACCAATACGGTTGGTAAATCGCTGGCCCTCGTAAGCTGCAACTCCTCCTTCGTAAATCTTGAGTTTATACACTGGGCAACTACCAAAGCAAGGGCCTTTGAACATCTCGATTCTTGGCTCAAGGCTATCCAAATCCTTGGTACTGAGCGGACGGCAAGTTGCAGCGAGCAAGATGAAAGTCGCCGCCACCAAAATGAGTAGTTGGAGCATTCGCATAGGGAACTAGAGGTTTGATGTGATACGCAATGATAATCAATTTCTCGCAATGAGCAGCTTTGTGGTTTGCCAGCTTTCTTGATGAGTAGCACGCAATAAATAAAGGCCCTCCTCTAAGTTGGAGAGGTTCCAAGATACCGTCCCCATTAGTTCTTGCCGACCAGATTTCACCAACTGCCCATCTACACGATACAACTCCCAATCAATGCCCGGGATCAATGTTTCCATGGCTGGATCACGGCCTCCATTATATCGAATTAGAATAAGATTTGTTTGCCCCGAAGCGAAATCCGTAGTGCTAACCATGCAGGCCTTACGGCAATCCTCTAGTAGAAATCCAGGGCGGTAGGTCTGAAGGGCATCCCAAACCCGCACCTTTTGACCTTCTGTGAACATCAGTGCGCACTCATCTGTACCGAAGCCCATGAAATTTTGCACATTATCAGGTCTATCATTTGGAATCGTCACACAAGTATTTGTGAACGGACCAGGACATTCTCCGGCGTGCGTCTCAACCTGAAAGGGGGTATCATCCACAAAGTCATCATAGATCGGATTATCACAACAATCATTGCAATCCACTGGTGGTGTTTCCACGCCCCAGAGGTGTAATAGATTGAGGTAGTGCCCAATTTCATGCGTACAAGTACGCCCGAGGTCAAAGGGATCTTCCAGGTTGGTACTACGCCCAAATCGATCGGGTTGAATATATACGCCATCCTCATCCGCAGGAACTTCACCATCCGCTATTTGCGTGGGAAAGATTCCAATACCTGCCACTCCATCCAGGTTGAGGTCAGCCACCCAAATATTGAGGTAGCAAGACGTACACCAGGCTGTACTTCCCCCTAGATCATTATAACACAGGCGCCGCCGGCCACCAGTAAAGCCCGCAAGATTAGTTTCCGAAGTCTGCCGTTCAACGATGCCAGAATGAGGCTGGCCTTCTGGATCTTCGGTAGCCAGGACAAAATTGATTTCCATATCCGCAGTAACCCCTTGAAATGCGAAGTGTACGTCTTCGATATCTAGGTTCAAGCGGCGATAATCTTCATTGAGTACCTCGAGTTGAGAGGCTACCCGATCAACTGCCAGCCGTTCCTCCTCGGTCCGCCATACTACGTGAACAACAACAGGGATCGTGATTTGTGTCTTGGGACGTTCAAAGAGGGATGAAGATCCATTATGGTCCTTAGTACTGGCCTCCCACCAGTTTTGAGCAGCGCAAATGCCTACTGCGCAACTGAATAGTACCAAAAGTAATGTACGCATCATAGTTTTTGGGTTTGGGCACCTTACCTATGAGCAGACAGCACACTAGGATTATTCTTCCTCTTGGCGCAAATTTGCGGGTAGCTGCTTAGAGGTTCGTGCACCTAACTTGCGCAGCTTCTCGGCCCGCCCAACGAGTGTCTGGCTGTAGCGTTTACCCTCTGACAACTTGTACATCGCCGCCTCGTAAGCGTTATGGACGCTATCTAACCGCTGTCCGACCAGTTGTAAGTCTTCAACAAAGTTGACAAACTTATCATACAGTTGACCACTTTGGCGCGCAATTTCTTGTACACTGCGTTGCTGTTTCTCCTGTTTCCAAATAAAAGAAACGGTGCGCATAGTAGCCAGCAAGGTGGAATTGGTGACCAAAACAATGTTATCATCCAGCGCATCTACGAATAATCGCTGATCCTCTTGGACCGCCAATGAGAAAGCCGGCTCAATCGGAATGAATAACAATAGATAATCCGGCGAATTAATTTGGTACAACTCCTGGTACTTCTTCTTACTAAGCCCTTTGATATGATTTCTAACACTTTCCAGATGGGCCTTCAAAGCCTTTTTTCGTTGCTTATCCGTCTCCGCACTACAGTATCGTTCGTAGGCCGTAAGTGACACCTTACAATCAATCACCAAGTGTTTATTATCTGGTAAATTGATAATAAAATCTGGGCGTTTGGTTTTGCCCTCCTGATCGCGAAACGAAGATTGCGTGCGGAAGTGAACATCCTTTTGCAGCCCGGCCTTCTCCAGCAATAATTGTAGCTGTAGTTCGCCCCAGTCGCCTTGCACCTTACTATCACCTTTAAGAGCTGCCGTAAGATTTCCGGCATCTTGACTCAATTGCTGATTGAGCTCTCGAAGTTGCTCTATTTCTTTCTTCAAACTGACCCGATCACGCGTTTCCTCCAAGTAGCGCCGTTCAATATTATCTTCGAAGTGCTTGATACGCTCCTTGAGAGGTTGCAAAAGCTCAGTCAACTGAGTCTGATTCTGTTGGGTAAATTTTTGACTCTTCTCTTCCAACAGGCGATTAGCCATATTTTCAAACGCAATCCGATTGGAGCGCTGCAATTCTTCAATCTGCTGCATCTGCCGCTCTAATTGTTCCTGCAGATGCTCTAGTCGCGTTTTCTCACTGGCCAGAGCCGAAGACAAGTCGCGCTCTGCTTCTGCCTTCTCGTGCAAATTGGCCTGTAATACATCCGTTTGCTCGCGCAAGGCCTGATAGACTTGCTTTGACACATAAGTGGTCTTGATCTGATCTTGTGGAAGGTACTCTTGCCCCAACTTAGCTCGCTGCCAATACATCCCCAAGACCGCGCCGAGGACCAAACCGATAAGGAGAAAGAGTATGCCTATGACTAGTGGATCGAGCATATTGTAGCGATCAGACTAAGTTTATTTGCAGATAGTTAAGGTACAGAATTATGGCTGGATTTAGCGTTTAGAAGAGGAAAATGAGTAGTTCATAAAACCCGCCCGTTGGGCGGGACCCACCCTTATGGCCGGTTCACCTCACACCCTCTCCAACATCTGGATTAGGCACGCGAACTTACACCTCTTCCGATACCGAAAGAGCCAGCAATGCGTTAACTTGTACCTATGATCTCACTGCCGACTAAGCAGGGAAGAGCTGATTGAAAACTAATTCAAGACGCAGCATATTTAAATGCATTACGCGCTCCTTAATTACCTATGATCTAGAGCAAGTGATCGTCAATCACGCTACCCTACAGTGCAATTATACACTTTATATTTTATAAAATGAAATTAAAAAACATTTTATTAAACCCGCAGCGGTTCCGTTTCCGCTGCTATCTACTTAACGCTATAGCGTAGCGGCACTATCTCCTATCATTATCTGAGTTCATTTTCCACTGGCAACTGGGCACTGCCACACTACTAATTCCCCTCTGGCCTATTCAGTTGTAGGTTCCGATTCGTCTGCTTAATCCTAGGTGAAGCTAGATTGACACGCTCCTGAAGCTTTAGGCTATCGGGCAAGAAGCGAGTAATAGCGCGCAAGGTATTCAGAGCCGCTATACTACTGGGATCAACGCTGAGCAGGGTATTCGCCGCATGCTCCGCTTGTTTAAAGTCACCAATATGCTGTGCGCTCTGTGCCTTGATGCGCCAAGCGGCCGTATCACTCGGATTTTCCTCAATGCGTTTTTCAGCATCCTCTAGCTTCTGCTTCTCCATGCGGTAATGCTGATAATAATCTTCACGTATGCGTTTTGCATCTGTGGTATTACTGTTAGGCATATCCTCCAACTTATTCAGGTCCTGATCTGCCTGATAGAGGTCATTGTTTTGAATGCTCGCAGCGGCTCTAGCCGTCAAAGCGGTTTCGTTATCTGGTTCATATTCTAAGGCCGTGGTCAAGTCCTTACTAGCTTCCATTGTTTGCCCGTTTCTTAGCTCTAGCAAACCCTTGTACAGCGCCGCCCTAGCTTTCATTGGGTCAGCTGACTTTTTAGTCATGAGAATTTCCTCGTAGATCTTGATGGCCTTCTCATCTTCGCCTGTCTGGATGTAGCTATCCGCTTGAATTGCTCCCCAAGCTGGATTCGCGCCAACACCTCCCCGTTCGGTAATAACGGTATCCAGCAAGGTGGCCGCTAGTTCATAGTTTTGCGTCTCGTGGGCTACCAGACCAAAGATGAGTCGTAAGGTCATTTCTACTTCTTCGGTCAGCTCCGCGCTGGTAGCAATGCTGGATAAACTACTTACCGTATCCACCACCGCACTACTGGCAAAATCAAGATTAGTCAGGTTAAAGGTCTCACTTTCCACAAAACGAAACTTGGTCGTCGTGTAGTAGCCATCAGTGTCCGCCGCTTCTTCGGTCGTACCCCAGATGATCAACTGTGCACCACAGGGCCGCGCCAAGTTCGCAGCTTGCCGATTGGTGATCGGGTAATCATTAGAATTCGTCTCTATGTTTTGAGTAAAAACATTACCGTACACCCCATACTTCTCCATACTTTCTGCTAAGCGGATACGAATTGAGCGATCTATACTAGAAGGTTTATTGTCTAGCGCCAAGAAAGGCAGAACCAGTACATTGAATTGCGATTCCTCATCGTATTCCGGACATTCACCCGCCTCCACTTCTCCTGCCTGTACTACGACCTCATCGTCAGTAGCTGGAGTATTATTGAAAAGGTTACGTAGCATTAAGAAGGAAACGCCGGCTAGCACTAGGGCTACTATTACACCTATAGTCAACCAAGAGGGTTTACTACCTGCTACTTGTTCCTTACTCACCTCTTTCTTTGGAGCACGGCCTTCTTCAATACCAGCCAGGGCTGCCAGCAGGCCATCGGTAATTTGGTTAATGGTGAGGCGGGCATTATCAAAGCCCACTACCCCACGTTCTCGTTGGAGGCGCACACGCTTGTATTGTGCCAGTAGGTTACTGACGGTATCGCGCCAACTGCGCTGTGGCTCTTCGGCAGTAGCCAAAAATTCCAGCAGCATACTGGCTGCTTCTTCATTTTTCGCCTCGGTAATCAATCTTCTGACCTCGGTCAGCTTCGCTTGCGGGTCCATTGTTGTTGGATTAATAAGCTTGGTATTATCTGTTTAGGGCACAGAGTTGCCGGCGTCTTTGCCAGCTTGTTTTCTATCGCGAAATCTAATTGTTCCTGTAATCCTCTAGTTTCACTATTCAGTTTGCAGCAACAAGATACTTAAAGAACGCAATTTCAACCCTCGTGGTCCTTAAGGTCAAGTTAAATCAGGGCCCCAAATCGTTATCTTTTGTTAGCAAATAGTAGGATTCCTATCTTACGCACCTAAATGCCGTTCGCTATGCGCAAAATCACCGCCGACTACATCTATACCATTTCGGGAGAAGTTCTGCAAAACCAAGTAGTTATCTGTGATGATCACGGAAAAATAATGGCCATTGAAGCCATAAATCAGCACGATACTGCCAGTTTAGAACACCACGAGGGCGTACTCATTCCGGGCTTCATTAATACGCATTGCCACCTGGAACTTTCCCATATGAAGGGAAAAGTCGCGACTGGGACTAAACTCATTCCTTTCATTACCAATGTGGTCCAATTTCGAGACGCTAGCGATGAGGAAATTATGGACGCTATCGCCCGCGCTGATCAAGAAATGTATGATGGCGGTATTGTAGCGGTGGGAGATATCTCTAACAAGCTTGATACGGCCGCTCAGAAGTCGGAAAGTGCCATTCGCTATTACACTTTCGTGGAAATGTTCGATTTCCTGCAAGAGGCTGGTGCTGAGCAGTGTGTAGCAGATAATTTGCCAGTGTATAATGGTCAGGCACAAAGCGATGGTAATCGGCGCAGTGCTGTACCCCACGCTCCCTATTCTGTTTCTAAAACCTTATTCAAAGAAATTAACGAGCTGAACGGTGGAAAAGGCACTGTAAGTATCCACAATCAGGAAACACCACCAGAAAACCAGCTCTTCCTGGAAAAACAGGGTGCATTTCTGGATTTTTATGGTGGTTTCAATATCCCCCTGGATGACTTTAAAGCTACTGGCGAAACTGCTATTCATTATGCCCTAGAGCATATGGACCCACGGTGCCGGAACTTGTTCGTACATAATACGCTTACCACTCCAGCGGACATTACCGCCGCTCAAAACTGGGGCAAAAATGGCATTTACTGGACCACTTGTGCTAACGCCAACCTTTACATCGAAAACCGACTACCGAACTACCAGCACTTTCTGGATGCTGATGCAAAGATGACCGTTGGCACGGATAGCCTTACTTCTAACTGGCAGCTCTCGGTCCTCGAAGAACTCAAGACTATTAGTAAGTACCAAAGCTACGTACCATTCGCAACGCTGCTAAAGTGGGCTACCCTCAATGGCGCCGAAGCTCTACAGTTTGATGATGAGCTGGGCAGTATCGAAGTGGGAAAAAAACCAGGCCTACTGCTGCTTACGCGCTTAGATGGAGAACAGCCGGACAACTTCCGGATTGGGGCCGCTACGCAGGTTAATCGGCTATTATAGTGGTGCAGATGAGTAACCACATAAGGCACATCAGAGCACATAAGGGTAACCTAGCTCGAACTGCCCAAACCTATCTTCTAAACCACCAAAGACAACGAAGGGAATTAGAGTTAGGATAAGAATTAGAATAAAAGTGAGGGTTTAAAAATGAACTGATTTAAACTTTTGTGGTGCTGGTGAGCCCAATGCGTTGTAGGTTCTGGCGAAGAGGCTTTCCGAGTGC
>JBCBWU010000012.1:0-58408 GCA_039816955.1 Bacteroidota bacterium | reverse complement strand
CTTCCAGATCATAAATGGGGAGTGGCTCCCCATCGATTCGAATGGCACCTTTTTGAATTTCGTAGAAACGATTGAGGATATTGGTGATAGTTGTCTTACCCGAGCCGGTACTACCAATGATCGCCATGGTTTCACCGGGTTCAATGGTAAAGTCCAGGTCTTTAATGACCCAATCCTCATCGATATAGGCAAACCAGACGCCATCGAATTCGACCCGGCCTTCCAGCTTTTCTTTTTTCAAAGTACCCTTGTCTTCAATCTGCTCATCAGTATCCAACACATCAAAGACGCGTTCGGCCGCGACCAAGCCCATCTGTAGGGTGTTAAATTTATCCGCCAACATCCGGATCGGGCGGAACAGCATATTCAGATAAATAGGAAAGGCCACCAGAGCTCCCAGAGTTACACCTCCTGCGCGAATCACATCCTGAGCCCCCCACCAAACCATCAAACCTAGAGAAGCCGCAGCGATAATATCTACTACCGGAAAGAAAACGGCATAGTAGAGAATAGCATCCAGGTTAGCTTGAGTGTATTGGCGATTAATTTTGCGGAAGTGCTTCATCTCGTTCTTCTCCGCATTGAAGATCTGTACAATTCGCATACCCGTAATCCGCTCCTGCAAGAAAGCGTTCATTCGCTGGATTTGGGTACGTACCGTTTGGAACGACTTCTTCACCTTTTCCTTGAAGATGTAAGTTGCAACAATTAGGAAAGGCATTGTAATCAGGCAGATCAGCGTCAGTTTCCAACTGGTGTAAAACATAATACCCAGCACTGCAATCAGGGAAAGCAGATCGGCAATAATCGTGATAATACCTTGGGAGAAGACCGTATTAATGGTCTCAATATCGTTGATCGTGCGAGTAGTTGCCGTACCGATAGCCGTGCGATCAAAGTACTGCAGCTTTAAGCTAGTCAAGTGCTGAAAGACGCGCACTCGTAAGTCACGAATCACGGATTGTCCCAACCAACGCGTGGAAAAGATAAACACGTAACGCAGGACTGATTCTGCCAATAAAACCACCAGAATGAGCAAGGCAATACGAGTAAGTCCGGGAATATCGCTAGTAAAAATGTAGTCATCCACCATGACCTGGATCAGGTACGGACGAGCAATGCCCAAGGGCGCTAGGACTACGGCCAGAATTCCCGCCGTAGCGAAGATGAGCTTGTACGGTCTGGCTAGTGCCAAAACGCGACCAAAAAGGTAGAGATCAAACTTGTTCTTGTCTTTTGCCATAGGCTGTACCCAGCGCAAGCGCGCTATTCCACTCTAATGAATGCTTGACGGCAAAGATAGTTTATCTGTAACGACAGAAAACTACTAATTTAGGCACAAGCAATCGACACCCGATGAAGTATCTAGCTGCGCTTATGCTGCTCTTTCCCGTATGGTTGACCGGCCAAACCTGTGAGGGTAACTTAGGTGATAACATCTTTGAAGAAGGCGACTTTGGTAGTGGTTCCTCCAATGTGCTGCTGAGCAATCCAGGTATTGCTCCTGGCTACGCCTACATTACCAATCCACCACCAGGTGATGGCTTCTACACCATTACGAATAATACCGGTGTGTGGAGTGGGCTCTACCCTACCTGGCTCGCCATTGGTGATAATAGCAGCGACCCCAATGGCTATATGATGGTAGTCAACGCCAGTTTTGAAACGGGGCTGTTTTATGACCAGGAAATTGACAACCTCTGCGAGAATACGCAGTATGAATTCAGTGCCGACATTATCAATCTGGTTGCCGTGGGGGTGACAGCCCATATTGAACCAAATGTCACCTTTTTAATCGATGGTGTGGCGCAGTTCTCAACGGGTGACATTCCTCAAACGGATCAGTGGCAGACTTATGGCTTCACCTTCTCGACCGAGCCTGGGCAGACTTCCTTACGCTTATCTTTGCGTAATAATGCCCCTGGTGGTATCGGTAATGATTTAGCCCTGGACAACATCAGCTTCCGTACTTGTGGCGATTCTGCCTCTATCCTACCGGAAGAACCCGCCAATATTTGTGTAGATGGCCAACCACTTACCCTTTTTGCTACGGTCACTGGAAGTCAATATGATACTCCAGCCTACCAGTGGCAATTCAGCCCCAATGGCATTGATAACTGGATGGATTTACCGGGAGCTAATGACTCTACCTATATCCACGACATCTTAATTATTGGTGAATATTACTACCGCTTCCAACTAGCGAACGGCCCGATCAATTTGATGAACGAAAAATGCCGCATCAACTCCAACATTAAGTTGGTGAACGTGCGCCCTACGGAGTATTTTGTGACGGACACCATTTGCGCAGGCTCAACCTACGAGGTAGGCATTTCCAGCTACACCGAATCGGGCATGTTTGTGGATTCACTGATCAATACCTACGGTTGTGATAGTATCATTTATACCGACCTTACCGTACTACCTGATCCCGGGATTGCGGTGGAGCTCGGCATTACTCCTCCTTCTTGTTTTAATGTAGCGGATGGTAGCATTGAGGTACTTAACATTATTAATGGTAGTCCACCCTATGAGCTGCTTTGGAATAATGGGCAATTAGGTACCGCCTCACTTATTGATCAACTGATTGGTGCCACAAGCTATGATCTGCTCATCAGCGATCGTTTTGGTTGTACCGCAGATACGAGTGTGCTCCTTCCCGCCCCAATTGCTTTGACGCTCGATCTCGGAGCGGATCAGGACTTAGAGCTAGGTGACGAATTGACTGTTTTTGCTAGCGCTAATTTTACTATCAATGCTACTACTTGGAACAGTACGACTGACCTCCTCCCCTGCCCTAGCCCCGATAATTGTCAGCAGATTGTTTGGCTTCCGACCACTACCCAAACCGTTTTCCTGACCGCGGAGGACGAAAATGGCTGTATTGTCACAGACTCCCTTAATATTAACGTCACTCCAGTTTACGACCTCTACATTCCGAATGTCTTCAGTCCTAACCGAGATGGGGTAAACGATGTATTCACCGTTTACGGAGAGAGCAAACGCATTAACCGCATTGCCAGCATGGAGATCTTCAATCGCTGGGGGCAACTCCTGTACCAAGAGACCGATTTAGCGGTAGGAACCGGCAGTATGGGTTGGGACGGCCGTTCAGCCAACAATCGAGTTGTGGACCAAGGGGTATACCTCTACCGAATTGAAGTGGAGTTTTTGGATGGCACCATACGGGAGTTTGCTGGGGATATAACTTTGTTGCGGTAGGGAACTACTTACTATCGTGATGAACTAAATAAAGAACTGATTTAAACTTTTCTAATGGACTCCGCCTCAATGCCTTACAGAACCTGGCTTCAGCGTTTCCCTCGTCCGTACCTTCCAGGTATGCACTCGGGAAGCCTCTTCGCCAGAACCTACAAGGTATTGGGCTCACCAGCACCACAAAAGTTTAAATCAGTTCAAAGTGTGATGAGATATATAGCATTTGTATTCGTACTGCTATTGTCCCAATCACTAATCGCGCAACCTCAAAGTAAGAACGTCACGGTTGAATCAACCGGTGGTAACAAGTTGAGTATTCTCAATACTTACCCTGATTCATTTCCGGTCATTTCAGTTGTCTTCAAAGCGGAACGCGATGGTGAGCCAGTCTGGGACTTAGCCATAGAAGACCTCAGTGTGTATGAGGATAATGATGCCTGCCTGTTGGTATCCTTAGCATCCATTTCCACCAGAAAAGCGATTAATATCAGCTTGATCTTAGACCATTCAGGGTCAATGGAGATGGATTGGTCGCAATTGTATGTAGCTGATGACCAGGGAAATATGGTTTTGTCCTATGATCAGGACGGTAACCTGACCTCTGCGCAAGACAATGGGACACCACTTGACCTGGCCAAAGCCTCGATTAAGAACTTCATTGGCCGATTTAATCTGGATAAAGATAATCTTGGTTTGATCGGTTTTTCTACCGAGATTGATGTCAGGATACCGCTGACCAAAGACACCTCCTTAATCAACTCCACTCTTGACACCATTCAGCCTACTAATTCAACCGCCTTGTATGATGCTGCTTACGAAGGCCTCCAGCAGTTGCGGGGAGAGGACGGCATAGCTATTGAAGTGTTGCTTACAGATGGAATGGATAATTCTTCTGCGAAGCAATCGGCAGATGTAGTAGACTTGGCCATTGCATACGATATTCCAGTGTTCGTCATTGGCTTAGGGAATGTGAATGTAGATACCCTCAATCTAATTGCGGAGCAGACCAATGGTGAATTTTTCCACGCAACAAACGCACAGTCACTCGATAGCATCTACACGAGAATAAGTCGAAAGATTCTCTCCTTTTACGATTTGCGTTATCATTCCGTCAACACCTCCTCTATTGATCAAACCCGCAAATTACGCCTAAACTTCAATGTAGCTGACGAATTCGTATTTTCGGACACCGCCGCAGTGAAGCTACCACAAGAGGTGGTACTCTATTTAGAGGAAAAAGAACAGCAGCGTGATTATCTCATTTACGGAGGTATTGCCAGCATTATCTTGATCACTAGCGGTGTACTACTCGCCCGTTTCCGGAGAAGGAAGGACGACGATAAAAAGGATATCGTTATTCGAAAGATTTATCCCAATCCTACCTCTGCTGTGATCAACATTATTCATAATGCGGAGGGCGGCTTCCTAGTGGTCCGGGATTTATCCGGCCAGGAATTGCGGCGTCATGAGATTAAGTCCGTTCACGAAAGCATTGACCTGGGTGGTCTGAGCGGTGTTTACATAGTAGTCCTTGAAACCGATTCAGGGGTTTCAGATCCAGTGAAGGTGGTTGTTCAGGACTAAACTTGGGTACTCAGAATTTCACCAGCTTTCGCGTCAACTGCTGCCCGGATGCCAGCTGAATGGTGAGCCAGTATAACCCTGCCGGCTCTCCCGAGATATCAATTCCTTGCTCCACACCTGCTACTCTTTCGACCTCCCAAATTACCTTACCCGCAGCGTTGATAATACTTAACTGCTGTAAATCTACCCCTGGGTTTAGGCCAATGGCGTACTTACCAGCAGAAGGATTGGGATAGATACGGAGCCCGTGTTCTTCTTCAAGGTCGGTAACGTCATTGACCAGCGTCCACTCGTCAAATAGGGTTTGGAGCGAATCAATGGGTTCTACACCAAAGGGTACTTCTAGCACATTGAGCTCCAGGTAGGGATCGGAGATATCATCATTGGGGCGCAGCACCCGCATGAAGGCGGAAGTAGAGGAGGTACCACGATCCAGGCAGCGGCTGTCGGCACCGGGAATATTGGCACCTTGCATGGCGGCCATGAGGCGCTCTGGCAAAGTTCCTTCGGTGTTGTTGAAAGCATCTTCCATGCCATCCAGTACTTCTGCGCCGAGTAAGATATTGCCTTGAATGGAATAGGTATCCCCAACCCGATCTCCCTTAAAGTCGGTCGTATTTACACCAGTGTAGGCAGCGGTACGAATGTCTCCGTCGGGTGAAAAATCGAGAATTCCGTATTGCCGAAAAGTATGGTTAAAACCGTTGGCAAAACATTCATCGTTCTCGATCAGCCAATCGATAATTTCCTGTGGGCTAGCCCCTTGATCTAGCTGATCCATCGCATTGTCCAGGTTGATATGCGGATTGATACAGATAGAGGCCTGAGCATTTACGCCACCACGACCGGGAATAATTTTATTGAGCAACTGAATCCCGCCGAGGGCAGCAATACCATCTACACAAGTGGCACCAGCAGCGCCAATCTCGCCCGTTTCTGGGTCAGCAGCAATGATGGAAAAAGTGTCTTGCCCAATTAAGGTTTGGATACTTAGCAGGAAAATAAAAGGGAGTAGCCTCATCGTCTTTAAGTTATTGCTTCCTAACGTGAGGCTGACTAAATCTGTTTACAAGAGCAAGCAGTAAATTCTACCAGCGATAGCCCATCTCCAGCCCCCCGCTAAAGATATTCAAGTTTTTTCCTTCCGGGAAGAAATAGCGAAAGGTAGGCTGCAGGAACAAGTGGTTGCCATTAGCGAGCGGCCATTGCCAACCCGCACTGAGGCGCACACTAGGAAGTAGACGATCAATGGCACCGGAGCGATCACGCTCCCAAAGGGTTTCCTCTTCGTCTCCAATCTCTAAGCTGGAGTAGGTGGTGAGATAGAGATTGAACGCAGCCCCACCTTCCAGGTAGAAGTGCTCCGCATTAGCGGGATGAAACCTTGCCAGAACAGGGATTTCAACGAAGTAATCGGTATTGCGCAAGCGAACGCCATCGGTAAACTCGCCCTCTTCGAACGTCAAACCGCCGCCGCCAAAGTCTACAGGAATAGTTTGTTCGTATACCAAATTATCCTGATCTCCAGAATCAAATCGGAAATGGGTTAAACGCAGGCCGGTCTTGACCCACCAGCTCTCGCTCAGTTTTCGGTCATAATCAACACCTAGGCGAAAGTGAAGGTGAGGATCTTCCTCAAAGGCAGTAGATAAGATTTGACTGGAACGTTGTAAATAGTCGACGCCTGCCACCAGACTTAAGCCTTGCTGTTTTTGGGCAAGGGCACATAGACATAATGATAGTAAGACAGAACAGAGAGTAAGACGCTTCATGTTTAGAGAGATTTTGCGTCTGTAAGATAGCAATAAGAAAGAATGGCCGGCGTAAAAAGCTACCAACGATACCCCACCTCCAGTCCTGCACTATACATTCGATAATCACTTTCAAAGGGAGAAAAGTAACGAAAGGTCGGTTGAATACTTAAGTACTGGTTCTCGTTTATTGGAAATTGCCAACCAAGACCAAATCTCAAACTTGCCAGCATTTTATCCATAGCGCTATATCGAGTCAAATTTCGGCGTCGGCCGGTTACCAAATCTATAGTGCTGAATGTCGACAGGTAAAAATTAAGGGCTACTCCCCCCTCCAGATAGAATCGTTGTTTATCCCGGAGAAAGTATCGGACCGAAAGAGGAATCTCCAAGTAATAATCGGTATCCCGCAAGCGATATCCATCTGCTACATCTGCCTCCGTCAAAGTAGTCCCTGGAAAAAATTGGGGAACGAAGGTAAAGCTATCAAGGAGCATCTCATGCCCGGTATCAAAGCGAACGTGCGTGAATCTCAAGCCTGAGGTAAACCACCATTTTTCCTCAATCTGCGAATGATAATTAACTCCCAAGCGATAATGAACGGGGGGAGTATCGCCAAGCGGTGTAATGGTAAATTGGGTTCGTTCCACGTAATCAACGCCTCCTACTATACCGAAACCTTTAGGTGCTTGCGCCAGTAGAGTGATGGAGAAAAGCAGACTGCCGATGAAGAGCGTAATCCATTTCATAAGAGAAAGTGTTAAGTGTAATACAAGAATATCACCAACGATAGCCAATCTCCACCCCACCACTGAACATGCTGAAATTATTGTAGAAAGGGAAGAAGTAGCGAAACTTGGGCTGTATAATCAGGTACTGGTTCCGATTTGTTTGCCACTGCCAGCCCGCACCGATCTGTACACTGGGCAGTAGATGATCGAAAGAACCAGAGCTATCACGGCTCCAAGATCTCAATCGCCTGGAGCCTAGATCCATACGGGAGAAAGTAGTCAGGTAGAAGTTCACTGCTGCACCGCCTTCCAGATAGAAGCTCCCTTTTGTTCTGGGAAAATACCGGAGTGAGAAGGGAATCTCTACATAAAGATCTGTTTCGCGCCAGCGGTAGCCTTCGGCATAATCAGCTAGCGTTAAATTAGTATCACCGAAAGTATTAGGAACGTACGCAAAATTAGTGGGTGGGTCCTTTTCGCCGGTATCAAATCTAAAATGAGTCAAACGAAGCCCGGTGACAAACCACCACTTCTCTGCAAAGCGCCGATCATAGTTGACGCCGAGACGAAAATGTCGATGAGGGTCCTCATCGGCACTTAAATAAGCGGGCCGGTTTACTCGAAAAAGGTAATCAATACCTCCTACGACACTAAATCCAGAAGATTTTTGGGCAAATAAGGAGATAGTCCCAAGCAGGACTCCAAAGAAGAGAATGGTGCGTAACATAAGAGCGCTAAGTGTAAGAGCATAAAGAATACGTGCTCATCCTAGGGATAAGCGTTACAGAAATAACGTAAACCGCTATCCCCCAGTCTTACTCCAGCAAATAATAACTTTTCTACTGCTAAGCATTAATACCGACTAATCAGCGAGCACCCGCAAGATATCCGCTGCTGCTTTCGCAATCTTGGTACCTGGGCCAAAGATGCCAGCAACGCCCTGTTCGTACAGGTACTCATAGTCCTGATGAGGGATAACACCACCAACGACTACATAGATATCATCTCGGCCTAGTTCAGCAAGCGACTTAATTGTTTCTGGCACGAGCGTCTTATGACCTGCAGCAAGGGAGGAAATCCCCAGGATGTGCACATCATTTTCGGTAGCTTGGCGTGCAGCCTCAGCAGGCGTCTGGAAAAGTGGACCAATGTCTACATCAAAACCAAGGTCCGCAAAGCTAGTGGCAATGACTTTGGCACCACGGTCGTGGCCATCTTGCCCGAGCTTGGCAATCATTATTCTTGGGCGACGGCCTTCTGCCTTCGCAAAATCGTCAGCCAATTGGCGGGCATTCTGAAAATCGTTGTCTTGCTCGCTCACTTCTCCGGCATAAACACCACTAATGATTCGATGAGTAGCCTGGTAGCGACCAAAATCACGCTCCATTGCATCGCTGATTTCACCGAGTGTAGCGCGGGCGCGAGCTGCTGCCACCGCCAGATCAAGCAAGTTTCCTTTTCCGGATTTTGCTGCTTCTTGCAGGGCGTCTAGCGCTCTTTGAACAGCGGTATTGTCCCGCTTGGTCTTAACCTCAGCCAGGCGTTTCACCTGCGATTCGCGTACTGCGGTGTTATCTACTTCGAGGATATCGATTTGTGCGGCTTCGTTGGTGCGGAAAACATTCACACCCACAATTTGCTCTTTACCACTATCAATGCGGGCCTGCTTGCGGGCAGCTGCTTCCTCAATGCGCAGTTTGGGTAGACCTTGTTCTATTGCTTTGGCCATACCACCTAGCTCCTCTACCTCTTGCATGAGCGACCAGGCGCGTTGCACTAGCTCACCCGTCAGATATTCCACGTAGTGGCTACCGCCCCAGGGGTCTACGACCCGAGTGATGTTAGTTTCTTTTTGCAGGTAAAGCTGCGTATCTCGAGCCACCTTAGCGGAGAAGTCGGTAGGCAAGGCAATGGCTTCATCCAGGGAGTTGGTATGCAAAGACTGGGTGCCACCCAGAGTAGCTGCCATGGCTTCAATAGCGGTGCGGGCTACATTATTGAAAGGGTCCTGTTCTGTTAGGCTATAGCCTGAAGTCTGACAATGCGTCCGCAGCGCCATACTCTTCGGATTCTGCGGATCAAATTGCTTCACAATTTTGGCCCACAATAAACGTCCCGCCCGCAGCTTGGCGATCTCCATGAAGTGATTCATACCGATCCCCCAAAAGAACGATAGTCGCGGCGCGAAGTCATCGATTTTCAGCCCCGCGGCTATTCCGGTGCGGATGTATTCTAAGCCATCGGCTAAGGTATAGGCCAGTTCCAGATCAGCGGGTGCACCGGCTTCGTGCATGTGGTAACCACTAATACTAATGCTGTTGAAACGGGGCATATGAGTCGCCGTGTAAGCAAAAATATCTCCGATGATCCGCATACTAGGAGCCGGTGGGTAGATGTAAGTATTACGCACCATGAACTCCTTGAGAATATCATTCTGGATTGTTCCACTCAGCTGTGCTGGCGCTACGCCCTGTTCTTCTGCCGCCACGATGTAGAAAGCCATAATGGGGATCACCGCCCCGTTCATGGTCATGGAGACCGACATTTTATCTAGTGGAATTTGATCGAAGAGAATCTTCATATCCTCCACTGTATCAATAGCCACTCCGGCCTTACCGACATCCCCCCGTACGCGCTCGTGATCGCTATCATAGCCACGGTGAGTAGCAAGGTCAAAAGCTACACTTAGCCCTTTCTGTCCTTGCGCTAGATTCCGGCGGTAGAACGCATTACTTTCTTCCGCCGTAGAAAAACCCGCGTACTGACGAATAGTCCATGGCCGCACTGCGTACATACTACTGTACGGCCCACGTAGGTAGGGCGGCAAGCCCGCGGCAAAACGCAAATGGTCATAGGCCGCAGTATCTTCGGCCGTAAAATGTGTCTTGACCGGAATTTGCTCGGGCGTCATCCTTTCCGGCCCCGCTTGAGTGCTAGCACTCAGATTCAGTAGATCATAGCGCAGGGGTCGGTCTTGAAAAGAAGGGCGAGACATAAAAATGGTTTTACATACGGTTACGGGCAGCGGCTAAAATACGGTGGATTCTATTAAGGGCATATTCTAGATCAACTGATTTTTGCCACCTCTCACAAAAGCGTTGGTAAGTCGCTCAGTCGTTCTACACCGAGTTGGATCATGTTGTTCTGTAAGTCGTCCCGCAAAATTTCGATCACGTGCTCTCCTCCGTATTCGCCAAGGGCAGCTACACCAAACATGAATGCCCTGCCCAACAGGGTAAAATCGGCACCCAGACTCATTGCCCGCAAGATATCCAAGCCTGTACGAATACCACTATCCATGAGTATGGCAGTTTTGCCCTTCGCCACGCGCACAATTTCCGGTAGGGCATCAATAGCTGCTGGCGCTGCATCAAACTGTCGGCCACCGTGGTTAGACACCACTACGCCATCTAAGCCAATGGCAATCGCACGTTCCGCGTCCTGAGGATGTAGAACCCCCTTCAACACCACCGGTCCGGGCCAGTAAGCTTTGATCTCCTCACATATTTTCCAAGATAGATTCCCACCTAAGCGAGATCGCACAAACTTACCGACCGACATCATGTCTTGAAATTGGGAGTAGGTAGCTACCGTTCGCAGTTTCGGCAGGCCTCTACGTAGTGTATGCCAAGTCCAAACTGGGTGAGTAATGCCCTGCCAGACGAAAGCCGGTGTCATTTTTGGCGGCATTTGCAAACCAGCACGTTTGGTCCGCTCGCGGCGGCTGGGTGTAGGCACATCAGCAGTGATCAGCAATACTTTAAAGCCAGCTTCTAATGCCCGGTCCATTAAGGATTCTCGGAGCTCCTTTTCTCTTGGCGGATACAGTTGAAACCATCCAACATCACCGATATGAGGAGCCAGGGTTTCTGGTGTCTCGGTAGCAACCGTGCTCAGGGAAAAGGGAATATTTCGTTTAGCAGCAGCTTGCGCTAGCAGGACTTCTGCCCGTGGCCACATGAGCCCCGTTAATCCTACCGGCGCTATACCAAAAGGAGCATCGTACGTTTGTCCAAACAAGGTGGTGGTCATGTTTGGCGCCAATGCACCCTGGCAAAATTGAGGTGGTAAGGTAATGGCATTAAGGGAATCGCGATTACGTTGTAGAAGCTGCTCCTCACCCGTTCCGGCAATCAGATATTGCCAAGCAACATCCGGAATCCGCACTTTGGCGCGCTGAGCAAGATCGGAGACCGCAGGATAGTCGTGTAACAGCTGATGGCGGTATTTTTCGTAGGACATAGTGGGTGGGGTTTACCTAAGGCAAGGTAAGAGAATCACGACAGAAGTAGGAAAGGTCTTTAGATGGGAGAAGTAGACAATTATAGCTTATTTGTTTTTTATTAAATTTATTTTTAACAAAATTTTTAAAATCGAGCAAAAATGGCGATATTAACATTGAGCTATAAGAAAAGCGCTCTATCATAGTTTCCTATTCTCTTCGCGCCGCGGGCGAAATGAGTCAGTGTTTTTATTCCCAGCTTTTCTGCTCAAATTAGGATTTTGTGTGCCTTTGCAATGATGCGTCATTGTGAAGGGTGTGAATCCCATGCTTCTACTCACGGGGTGAGTCGAGGTTATGACTGGCTCGGGTGAGGGTGATTTCTTACTGCAAAACGATCTTGATCTTCTTTAATAGAATTACCCAAATAATTTACGCGCGCAGCCACCTCCCAACGACGATGAAAACGGCCCTGATAACCTACACCAAACCCCATTCCAGGAGAGTCGATTACGGTCCTAAGATTGTTGCTACTCATGCTTCCATTACCACGGATAGCTTTTGTTTTGTACCTGGTGGTAAAATCAATTATCGTTCTTGATAAACTAGCAGTGAAACGGTGGTCTATACCGGACTGAGCGTATCCTGATATGGACAAAAGGAAAAATACCGAGCAGTAAAGCAAGTAGATGGGTTTCATATTAGCGCGTGTTTTCTTACAAACAATGATGATTCTTACCAACGGTACGCTCCAAACAGCATTACCCCGGTACCTAAAGTGCCATCAAAGTGAGGATTCAAATGAGCATTGAAGCCAATTTTCACCTCTGGACTTACTGGATATTGAACTTGAAAATGTATAGGTATCCCCCAAACTGTTTTACGTTCCTCAGCAAACCTTATGCTATCAAAATCCCCTCTGTTAAGGTCCAAAAAATAGCCAAGTAAATAATCGTAATGTAAGTAGGCGTAACTTACCCCAGTTCCTAGTTGGATGTCAGCTCTTGAATAAGGGCCTATGACTCGCCAGAACATTAGCCCTTCGAACCACAAACCGCGATAGCTACGGGTATGCTGTAATTTATCGAGTAATTCAGGGGTTATCGAACTCCGGGAAGCAAAGTTCTCGGCATTATCCTCAATAGTTCTCCCCATATAATTAGCGCGAACTGCCAACTCCCAACGATGATGGAATTGCCCTTGGTAACCGAGACTAAACCCAACACCTTCAGAAGCGAGATTAGGAGAAGTACTGCTAAGACTAGGTCCTAGAGCCCCTCGTGGCAAAACCTCTAATTCTTGCTCGGTATCAAGATGTAACGTGCTGTTTATTAAGCCTCCCGTAATACGGTGCTGAATGGTAGACTGAGCATGAGTTGAAATAGATAATAGTGACAGGCAGAGAATAAATAAGCAGTAGTTATTCTTCATCTTAATTGGGATTTAAATGGTGTAGCGTAGGCCTAAAACCTTGTCTCTATTTAAAGGCAAAGACCACTCCATTTAATATCCCCACACTGGGTGTAGAATGCCAAAAATCACTACCAGATTAGCACTTATTTAACCATAAAACACTATCACTTAAGACACCTTTAACGCCTATTCTTGTTGCAAACGTTGCTTAAGGGCCATGACTCGTTGGTAAGAAGTTTGTAGGCGTTCCTCGCTTAATTTACCCTCCTCCAACAGTTTTCGAATAGTCGCTATCGTCTGCTGTGCCAAGGTCTCGTCGTACTCCTTGATGTTGTTCCCAAACACTAATATATCCACTCCAGCTTTGATGGTTTGTTCTATGATCGTCTCAAATGGATACAAGGTATTTACAGCTTTCATTTGTAAATCATCTGAGAAAACCACCCCATCATAATGAAAAGAGTCCCGCAGTATACCCTGAATATAATGAGGCGACATGGTGGCTGGGTAAATGGAGTCGATACTACGGTTAAAAACATGGGCAGTCATGACGCCAATCGCTTGTTCACTGGCTAGTAATTCATGGTAAGGAGCCAACTCCTCCGGGGTCCAGGTTTGGGTCACATCAGTGAAGCCCTTGTGCGAATCACTTTCAGAACTTCCGTGTCCGGGAAAGTGCTTCAATACGGACAAAACACCAGCGTCTTCGTGTGGTGCAATCCAGGCCCTCGCATGAGCTACCACGGTGCTGGTTTCCTCACCAAAGCTCCGCTCTATTCCGCCAATGACCGGATTCTCGGGATTGACATTCAAATCCACCACCGGCGCAAAATTCACATTAAGGCCCAGTGCCTGCAAATTTTGCGCATTGAGCGTAGCGTAATGGGATGTAGAATCCGTATTGAGGTTGGCCCCCAAATACTGCGCCGATGGCAAATCAGGAAAACCGTAAGCTGATCGCAAACGTGTAACTAGTCCTCCTTCTTGGTCAATTGCAGTCAGTAAATAACCAGGTGCAATGGCTTGCATATCCGCAAGCAAGCGTTGTACTTGCTCCGGGCTGGCAATGTTACGCCCACGCCGCTTAAAACCCAGATCGTAGTCGAAGAGGATGATGTTACCAATTTCCCCACTCGCAATTTGGCCCTTGATCACATCACTAACACTATCCATCTCCAAACCTCGAAAACCAATCATGATCAGTTGCCCGAGCATCTGATCCGTCAGTATAGGCTCTTCTGCTTGTTGCTCAGAAGTTTCCTGTGGTTCGGAGCAGGATGTAAACAAAAATAAGAGGAGTGTCAGTGGCAGCAACGAATGGGTACGCATAGGAAGAGTATTTGGTAGGCAGAATAAATATCTAGCAAAGTAGGTAATATGAACCTTGGTATTGGCCTAAAGGTACAATTACCTCTTAGTAATTCGCACGATCTTCTTTCTGGATTCATCACCTTGCGTAAACCCAGAAAAGCCATCTATTTCTTGCTTTTCAATGATGATTCTGCTAACGTTTGAGTCACCTTTTTCTAAGTAAATGCTTATATTAAAGGAGTAAATAACCAAGCTTGCATGCCTGCAACCAAAAAGAAGCAATGTGTTGTGTGTGGTGATGAGATTGTCGGCCGCCCTGATAAGCGCTTTTGTTCCGATAACTGCCGGAGCACCTACCACAATCGGCAAAACAGTGATCAGACGAACTTTATTCGCAACATCAACAATATCTTGCGTAAGAATCGCCGCATCCTGGTCAGCATGAACCCCGATGGCAAGACATCCGTACACCGTGATCGATTGCTGGAAAACGGTTTCAACTTCCGCTATTTCACCAATGAATATGTGACCCGCAAAGGCACGGTGTACCGCTTTGTGTACGATCAAGGCTATACGGAACGGGAGAATGGCTATCTTACGCTCGTTGTAAGACAAGAATACGTGGAATAAGCATGCGAGAATCACTGTTTCACCGGGAACTCCCAACTCAGCTCCCTCTGCTAGCAGCCTTTATATTTCTTTTGAGCACTCCCCTACTTTGGGGGCAGGCAGATAGCACTGCATTTCGGCCGCAGACTATGATCGGCCTACAATACGGAATGAGCTGGAATACCGTTAATTTTTCACCCCAAGTAGCGCAAACGACTTTACAAGCCAACCGCTTTGGAGCCGCAATGCGCTATACTGCCCAACGTCATCTTGGGATCCAGCTGGAATTTGCCTATGACCAACGTGGTTGGGCCGAAACCCGCGATGATGTCAACAGCAATTACACGCGTACGATTGACTATATCGAGTTTGCGGCCTTTAGTCATATCAGCATTGGGCGCGGTAAAATTCGACCGGTCATACTACTGGGTTCTTACCTGAGTTACCCCATTGCACAAGAGGAAATCATCCCAACAGATCCCATTTGGACCACAGCGCCACTCCCCTACTATTTCGAACCCCTACCGGAACGATTGCAGTATGGCCTGGCTGGTGGATTAGGATTTGAGTTGTTCTTTGAACGTATCAGTTTTCAAGTAGATGGGCGTTTTAGATCAGCACTTGGGGGTATTTTCTCTTCTGACAATGAAGACTTCTTTTTTTCAAATAGCCAGGGCCTTACCGCACAAGCGAGCTTCTTTATGCGCTTGTATGGGGGCTGATGAAACCTAAATTGTATGTTGAATCGTCCAGGCAGTTCCAAAGCTTTATTCCGTTCAACTTATTTGATCTACGTGGCACTACTACTGGGTCAGATTATCTTTTGTTTTATCACCATCTTTCTGATCACCCAACCTGATCGGGTACTGAAAGAAGGCTCTGATTACCCTTTCCTAGCGTTACTCATCATTTTCCTAGCGGCTGGAGCGGCCTGGTTTGTCAATCGCCTCCGAGAACAACAAGCTCAAACTATTGAAGCTAACCACGATGGCAAGGTACTACACTACCGTACCACAGTCATCATGCGCAATGCCATGCTCGAAGCGGGTAATTTGTTCTGCTTGATTTTGGCGCTTTTGGAAGGTACCATGGCACCTATCTTATTCTTTTGCCTTGGTTTGGGTGTGTTTCTTTACTTCCGCCCAAAAGTGGCCGAATTAGTGAGCATATATAGTATGACAGAGCAAGAAAGACAGCGACTGGAGCAACAACTCAAGAACCGAGCTTAACCTTACCGGCATCCCTAAGCCTACATTGCTGTAGGTCGAACAAGTACCCAACGCACAGTTTTCTATCTTTGCGTCCATGAAGAATAAATGGAATCGCATTCTCCTGGTGTTAGGGCTCATTATTGCCAACATTGGTCTTGATCAATGGACAAAGGTGTGGGCTCGTGAAACACTGCAGTTTAAGCCAATGGAATCCTATTGGAACGATTTCTTTCGCCTAATCTACGTCGAAAATAAAGGGGCTTTTCTCAGTTTAGGCTCCGACCTTTCCGATGGACTAAGAGTTGCTGTTTTGCACTTTTTCCCCGCTATTCTTCTGGGTGCACTAACCCTCTACGCCATGTTTTCGAAAGCCATAAACAAGTGGCAGATCATCGGTATGAGCTTCATAATCGGCGGCGGTATCAGTAACGTATACGACCGGATTGTCTACGAAGCCGTCACTGATTTTATGAATATGGGCCTCTTTGGGGTACGTACTGGCATCTTCAACTTTGCTGATGTATCGATCATGGTGGGCTTGGGCATTATGCTTCCTTTTGCCTTTCAGAAAGAACCCAATCAGCAGCCATTGCAGGAAGAGGAATAAATCCTTTCCTACCAGTTTCCCTAAATGCGTGACCGTTGTACCCTAAACCAGATAAGCCCCTAGAGGAAAGACTGTACGAAGTACCCGCACGAGCAAAGGAGTACAGATGGTACAATATAGAACGTACCGCCCGCTGCGAACGCAGATCCCCCTCAATGATGATATCGCTTCCCCACAAGCGACCCCAAGCCTGCTGGTGGCGCAATAGCAAGCGGTCGCGTCCTTCCAACTTCGCAAAAATGGTCAGTCGTTCCGCTTCATTGTGCGGATCTTCAAATTACCGACTGGCACAAGCTGAACCTACTACACTGAAGGTGTAGGTTTCGCCTGCGGAAATTTGCTTTCTAAACTTGGTAAAGTGACGATTGTAATCCCAATCTTCGTGAATCAAGTCTGGTTCTTCGCAGCAACCTTTTGCTTACCAGAAGGACTATTAGCTACTGATGTCATAAGCTGTACCAATGCGTGCGTGCGATCAATTTCCGCGTAGTAATTTCGCACATCACTCAAATGGTTCGGTGCTTCGATCGTACTCGTTGCTGTTATTTCCAAGTCCCGTTTTGCACTAACCTCCACAATGCTCATCGCCGTATACGGCAAGTGACGCAGTGACATGAGTCGATGAGTGACAGAGACCTCATCTCCCACATCAAAAGTGGTTACCAACTGCCCTTGGCGCATATGCATCTAAGAAATACAGCTACGAAAATTGAGCGGAGATGTTAAAAGCCAAGTGTATCACTTGATATTATAGTTAGCGTTTCGTTAAAACCCCAAAACCCACCCAGCGGAACCCTACCCCTCATTCGTCTTATGCAGGTATACTCGCAAATAAAACCTGATCTAATGAAAAAAACTATCCTCTCATTACTCCTCTGCGCAAGCTTTCTCACTACCCAAGCACAATCCATTTTAGGCCAACAATGGCAACTCAAACGAGTAGGGCTACACATTGGACAAGACCAAGACATGCTTTCTGTGATGGACTACGACTATTTCCTTGGTAGTTTACGGTCGGCCCCGGGTTTTGACTTTTCCAACATCGGTGCCACCGAGCAGCACACCTACAGCATGCTTTGCGAAAACCCGCACCTGCGGCTCAACGCCTCTTTCCAACATGCCAATCTACGTCAACTGGAACTGGGCTTAAGTCTGGTAGGAATCTTCAACCGCATCGACGAAGTCGTCTACGCCACCCCCGGTAGCGACCCTTGGAGTGCCGATCGGCAAGAGCTAAGTTTCACGCAATACGGCAGTGAAATTGCTATTGAACCTACTTTGAGCTATCGCCTACAAAATGGTGCCTGGGCGCTTACTGGTGTGCTTGGTGGTAATGCAGGTTATCACTTCGGCAACTATCTTGACATAAGTGGTTACAACCTTACCATCTGCGAAAATACCGTTTCCTTCCGCGAAGGTGTGGACGAGCCCGATTGCGAAACCCTGGATTACCTCTACGAATCAGGTGACCAGCGGAATGGTTTCTCTGGCCGCTTATTCGCCGAAGTACAAGCCAGCTTTACCATTGCTCGTCGATTCGAAATGGGCTTGATGATGCGTCGTGGGCTTGGTTTCCGTACGGTCAATGGCGGACCAACAGTAGGTACGAATCTACACTCAGGTGGCGTGTTTATGAAGTGGGTCTTACGCGACCGGTATTAGTAAAATAGTTGAGGTTCGCTTCTACAGTTGTCAGGAGCGAACCTCAGGTTTTTCAGGGGTCAAAAATGATGGCAAAAAATCGAGAAGATTAGTTATTTAATTTTTTCGATGGGCTCCGCTCGAAGCCCACCTAAAACAAGCACAAATAACTATTGATCAGCCACTTACAACCCTTGTTGAGAAATTTAATTTTTTCGATGAGCATTTCACCCAACAGCCCTTTTGTGGTCTCGGCTACTCACCAGCCAACAGCTCTAACATAATAGCCACACCACCGCCGGAAGCCAATTGCAAATCCACTAGGTCTCCGCTCTTCACTTCCCGTTCTTCAATTTCCAGGGCCGTAGGATTATCCTGCCAATGGGCATCCTCACCATCTTGATAAACGACCATGCGGTAGGATCCCTCGGGTAGGAAGTCTAATGTTAAAGTTAAAGCACGTTCGTCCTCGTCGGTGATCGAACCGATGAACCAGCGATCACCACCTCGTTCTTGACGAGCGATGGTGACAAAATCACCGGGTTCACCGTTGAGTACTTTGCTCTGCTCCCAATCAACTGCTACGTCACGTACCCACTGCATGCCGGGCTGGCCTTCGGCGTGTTCTGGTAAGTCACACATCATTTGTAATGGGCCGTAAATCACTACGTAAAGCGCCAATTCGTGCGCCAGCGTATGCTTGACCTGATTATCTGGCTTGTAGGGGTTCATCAGCAAATTGAAAACACCTGGCGTATAGTCTATGGGGCCCGCCAGCATCCGCGTAAATGCTACTGTAGTGAGGTGATTAGTAGGATTTCCTCCCTCTGCTGACCAAGCATTGAATTCCTGTCCACGCAAACCCTCGCGCGTCATCATATTGGGATAGGTACGGCGAAGGCCGGTAGCTTTTATCGGTTCGTGCGCATCAATGACTACCTGGTATTTTGTAGCTGTCTCAAGCACCTTACGGTAATGACGTACCATCCACTGCCCGTGGTGGCGCTCGCCATCTGGAATAATTGGCCCAACATAACCGGTCTTGACCGCATGAATACCTAAACGCTGCATGAGTGCATAAGCGGTATCTAGTTGTTGCTCATAGGTACGCGGTGCGGCAGAAGTCTCGTGGTGCATTACAATATCCACCCCTTTTTCCTTACCGTAACGTACTACCTCTTCCAAATCATAATCCTCATAAGGAGTCACAAAATCAAATACACCCTCGCGATCAGGGAAGCCAATCCAGCGTTCCCAGCCGGTATTCCAACCTTCTACCAAGAGACCGCCTAAGTTGTTTTCCGCGCAAAAGTCAATGTAGCGCTTCGTATTCTCGGTGGTAGCTCCGTGCCGACCGCCAGCCAATTCCCACATCGACTTATCCAAGTGCATTTCCCACCAGATACCGGCGTACTTCATCGGTTCAATCCACGACAGATCACCTTCTAGCTTGTTGGGCTCGTTGAGATTGATAATTAGATTGCTTTCAATTAAGTCTCCAGCCTCTTCGCCTACCTGAATAGTCCGCCAAGGAGTAGAGAATGGCGTTTGCTGCTTGACTCTAATGCCGTCTGACCAGGCCACCAACGCACTTTCAAAGCGGTTTTCTTCCTTGTTCACCCGCAAGGTCATCCCCGCGTAATCAGTCAGATTGGCTTCGTGAAAGCTCAGATACAAACCATCTTCTGTCTTCAGCGTAACGGGCGTATTGACTGCGTTTTCTGGGATGTATGTTTGCGCTAAGTTGGGATGGTCGCGTTTTGCGGTAGCATCAATTTCACTGAAGGACGTTTCATTGTAGATATGCTCATAGATATCCCAATCGCCCGGTATCCACCAACACATAGGGTCGCCAGTCAGGCTAAACTCGGTGTGTTCTTGCATAATCAGTACACTATCCATGTTCTCCTGTTCCGGAAAGTAGTAGCGGAACCCTAAACCATCATCATAGAGCCTAAATACAAGAGAAAATTGGCGGTTTGGTTCTACTGTTTCTTGTAAGTCAATCGTCATTTCTGAATAGCGGTTTCGCACCATTCGCTGCTCGCCCCAGGGTTGTTCCCAGGTTTCATCCACGTCTTGCTTACTTATATTTTTCACCTCAAGGTTCGCCCCCAGATCAGGTGCGTCCTTAAAAGAAAATCCTAAGCCAGAAGCGGGAATTACCGTTTGTTCACCATGAGTCAAGCTGTAGGTGCCCTCTCCATTTTCTGCTATCGTAAAATTTAAGGCAAGTCTGCCTCCCGGAGAAGTCAAAGATGTTGCAGCTGATGATCCTTCATTGTTGGTGCCAGTACAAGCAATCACAAATAGGCTTAAAACACAGAGATAAAGACAAATACGAGACATTGAAGTTCGGCTTTGTTGAAGCCTCAAAGATATAAGAGACCTGACATTAACGCGCTTAAAATGACATTCTAAATTCAGGGACTTGGAAAGATCACCTCTTATTTGGGTTCAGAAGCATCCTATGCCCTGATTCGCCCTTCCTTTACAACCTCAAACATGAGACATCCCGAAGTTTGACGCTCCACGAGCGCTGAGTGCCTTCGCCAGAGGCTATGTTATGGCCGTTGGAGAAAGCTACTCAGCGGACGTGCTAGTCAAAATTCAGGATGACTCGTAGTTTTGGCACTTACCGTCCTACTTATTGATTGGGTAGAAAGCTTCCCAGCTACCTGCTCTATCTTTGTCTGCTCTGATACTTGCACCCTCATCACCAAGATTTGCACTGACATATTTACCCTCTGAGGTTTGGAGTGCTACATTTCCATTCTTCAAATCTACTACCGTGAATTTTTCCCAACCTCTTATTTCAGGGCCATTGGCACGTAATGGAGTGTTATCTTCATTTTTTCTGGCGCTAACGTATTTCCCGTCTTTAGCTTTAAGGGCTATTTGATTGTCACCCAATGCCACTACTTCAAAGGTCTCATAACTACGTGCTTCATTAACAGTAGCCCTAAGCGGTCTTTTCGACTCATCAAACCTTGCACTGACGTAAGCACCATTCGACGTTCGTAACGCAATTTCATTCCCATTACTAAAGATGCTTAGATCGGTGGGTTCGTTGAGGGTTATTCTCTCAAATCCTTGAAAACCAATCATATGTCCGGCTATATCAATGGTGCAAACTCCATAGCCAATCCAACCAAATCCTTGGTCGGCCCAGCTGGCACCCCAGCTGTTTTTTACTAGCCAAGCTTTTTTACTATCATCATAACCCACGATACAAACTGCGTGTGCTCCTGGATTCGTTTTTTCAGCTTTTGTGGGATTGTAAACCTCACCTGCCTTTAAATCTCCTAAAGAGTCGTATGTTATCATAGAAGTGGCTACCGGGCCTTTGGTAGAAATCCATTTTTTCATGATAATATGCATTTCAGCTTCGCTTACCTTCTTCACTACTTTATGGTGATCATCACGGACATCCGTAGACAGAACATAGTAATCTGAGATTTGAGTAAATTTTTTCTCTTTTTTTCGTGCCTCAAAATCAGAACAACGGCCATAAAATTCATTGACTACCCCGTAATCCCGGAGGGCATCAAACAGTTTGCCAGTCATACTCCATTTATTTTTACCTAACGGATCAATTCTGAAACAATCGTACAGATGCGATTCTGATAAGTCGATCGGGTTTTGGCCATCAGTTATTGGGGTATCCTTGCTTATTAAAGCATTACTTTCCATAGCGGCAATGATAGCAAACGATATACAATCACCTCTCATCTGAAATTTGACGGGAGTGACGTAGTTTTTACCGTTGTGGTTCCGCCAATCAAAGCATGATGGATTTTTCGGATCGCTTAAATCAAAGCTGTCATAAAATTGCGTACTCATTTTACTTTGGTTTTAATGTATGAATTCTTCGATAATGATTCTGGTGGTATATGCACCAGGAACCGCAAGAGGTAAGTGGCTAAAGCGTTTTTTTTAAAAAAAGCTGGATGATAAAGGCTGATTGGCTCTACTTAGAGTTGAAAGTCTTTGGGATTATTGGTCATACTGGAAGTACCATGTAGCTTCATTTCTTTTCTAAAAAGGACTAAATCAATTTTGCGCCCTGCCAGCTGTGCTTAGTCATTGATAATCAACATGACTTCGTATCAATCAAAGTCACATTGCTGTAAATTACCAATGGACCTATTCCCAATTTCCGGGTGCAAACATGCTGTTATATTGTGATTGTCGTACTTTAGTGAGTTAATGCATCATCTAAGTAAATGGGCTTAAGTTCATGTCGAGAAAGTGTTTATTTACGCTCGGTTTAGCTTGTTTCCTAGTCACTCTGGCCTTGCCGTCCTGGACGCAAGAGACACCTAAATGGCCCAAAATCTACCCCTCTTATTCTGAAGATTTTAAGGACTTCAAGACTTACCCCACACTATGCTTTAAAGATGTTTTCCTGGATGGCGATGGAAACTCTGGCTTTCCGTTTGCGGTAGTGGTTCTCAGGCTGGTATAAACTTATATCAATTTGATGGCTACGAGTTTCGTTTAGTTGAAGGAGCCTTCAGTGCGCTTAAAAATGGCATTATCATTTCAGGGATTTGGAAGGGGCACATCTTATTTAGGTTCAGAGATATTCTGGGCCCTGATCAGCCCTTCTTCTACGACCTTAGAGAAGGCCAACTTCACTTCTTCGAGAAAATACCTAAGGGTGAAATCAGAAGCATGCACCAAACCAGCCAGGGTATAATAAGAGCAGTGAGCGAGGTAAAAGACTATTTTCAAATTCATGAATGGCACGAAGAGGAATGGGTACTAAAAGGCCGTATTCCGATTGAGCTTCAAAATATCTACACTCCCAGAGGGGAATACAGCTCACCATTAATGTGGGATGCTGAGGAAGATCATTATTGGTATTACAATAAAGATGGGAGGTGTTTTCAATCAATGAATGCCACTGGAGGCTTAGGGCAAAGGGGTTTCATTAATGATGTGAGCCCTGGTGCGAATAGCATCATGACAGACTTGGCAACGATAAAAACCGTCGCCGGCAAAACTTATTTATACCGCAAGGCTAGAGATAGGCCCAATGCCCTCTATCAATTAGATAATACTGATAACCTATTTAAACCTTCGCCTTGGGCTCCAGCCTCTTGGTGGGGAAGACAAGTGACGGCTGACCAACAAGGAAATTGTCTTTTCATCTTTCAGAGTAAAGGGGGCGAAACAAAAGCGATTTTAGAAGACCAATTTGGAAAACGGTATGATTATTCAGCATTCTTCACAACCATACCAGCTCATACGGTAAGAGGTCATAATTTCAAAGAACGGTTACTGACTGTTGGTGAGCATGGCTTTCAACTACATGTCGTCAAAGATGAAACCGCGATCTCAACAATCCTCCAGGACAGCGCCATTCGGGCTATGATCAACCTCTCTAGAGAAGAGGTTTTGATTGGTACTGAATCACGAGATTTATTTGTCTACAACAGAGCTTCCAAAACCTTTACCTCCCATATTAAGCGACGGTTTGATAGGGGCTACTTTAAGTTTTTACAAGAAAAGGAAGGCCAAATTCTCACCTCAGGTACCAATGGCTTCTATTTATTAGATCTTGCTACCGATATGGAAAGTGGTGCTCATGTTACCGCAGCTGGGGTATGGACAAATGCCTCTGACCGAAACAAGAAATACGAAATCACTGATCTAACGTACGGTTTAGCAGAATTAAGGAAACTGCGCCCTACGGCCTATCGCTACAAAGCTGATCATTCTGCCAGCGTAGGTTTTATTGCTCAAGAACTGAAGCTCATCATCCCGGAGGTCGTCAGCGGTGAAGAAGGCGAAATGGGTGTTGCTTACGGACTACTTACAGCCATCTTAACAAAAGGTGTTCAGGAATTAGCAGATAAAAACGAACAGCTTGAACAGCAACTTCACGATCAGCAAGCAAAAATTGATCGTTTAGAAGCGCAATTGACAGGCTTGGAAAAGCTGGAACAACAAATGGCAGAATTGAAAGCAGCCATAGAAAAGAACGATGACACACCAAAGGCGCTAATCAGTGAATAGCGTAGTCATCATCAGTTCTTTCTCAACATCAAGATTGATTCAACAATGAAAACCATAACGTATATATATTCCAATTGGCCCAATTGGGTCTTATTGGTCCTGCTTTGTTGGGTTTTACCCAATACGCCCAAAGCGCAAATTTCCGTGGAATCCACTTCCGGCATGCAACTGGAGGCTACCGGAGACATTCAACTAGAAGTCAGCGGTGACTGGCAACACCAAGGTACTTTCACTCCTGGCTTAAGTACCGTTTTGCTGGACGGTTCTGGTAATCAAGGCCTCTTAAACACCAGTGGTGATGACGGTGGCTATGGCGACTATCAGTCGATCAGCACTACGCTGAACCAGGGTGGAATCTACCCCATTACGCTAACGCCCGGTTACGCCGGTGCGGCCTTCAATGAGTATTGGCGCGTCTTTATTGACTGGAACCAGGATGGCCAATTGAACCCTCAAACCGAACTAGCTGCCTTTGGCTACGGTAGCGGTCTATTGAGTGGCAACCTTCAGGTACCTGGAACGGCTAGCTTAGGCAATACCCTTATGCGAGTGGTAGTGAGCTACGATGGCTGGCCCACCGTCTGTACTACCGGATTTGCTGGTGAAACGGAAGACTATACCGTCACCATTACGGGCTCCAGTGCGTTGCAACAAGGCGATCTGCCAGACTTCAAAATCGCCAGCGCCGCACCAACCGAAATGGAGGTTTATCCTAACCCTACTGAAGGACAAGTGCAAATCGACTTAACGGGTATTGCCGCCGAGACGGGTAACTTGATCATCCGCGATGTCAACGGCCAGATCGTCTACCAACAAGTAGTAGATCGCTGGGAACAGACCCGCTTCGATCTCAATCTCAAAGAGCAGGACCTACCCGCCGGTTCGTACTTCATCCAGTACCAGACTGCAGAGGATTTGTACACGAGGAAGCTGATCCTTACGGATTAAAAAAAGCATTTAAGAAAGGCCTGTAACAGCATACTG
The DNA here is from genome assembly GCA_039816955.1 of Bacteroidota bacterium. Lineage (GTDB taxonomy): Bacteria > Bacteroidota > Bacteroidia > Chitinophagales > Saprospiraceae > Lewinella. The sequence goes on along the minus strand of JBCBWU010000012.1, from coordinate 33,101 downwards.
CTGTGCTTGTACCCGGTCAACATTGAGTTGTTGGCTGGGTACTTTTCTTTATGCGTAGCAGCACCGATAAAAGAGGGCGATATATCCAGGGTGGATTTTTTACCGTATTTCCTAAAACCGTTTCTAAAGGTGCACTTAAGCTGTCAATAGCTGCTTTGTCCTCATTCTTGTTGAGCACTTTTCCTTCAGTAATAATCAAAAAATACAGTAAGTAGAATTAATTCGATCCAATTTACATGATTTAAGTGTATTGGTGTAAGTGTAAGATAATCAGTGGAATGTAAGTCTGTGTTACGCTCTGTTTCCAGTCCATGTAACCTGAGCACTAATCTTTGCAACGAGAGAGCTAATGGTCAACTACCCTCTGCCCTCACCTTTGTGTCATCACGTTTCGAATCATAATACCAAGCGATAAAAATCGAACTATGACTAAGTTAATTTTCAAATTAAGTCTACTACTGTTAGTCTTAATTACGACCAACCTACAAGCTCAGGACGAGGTAAAAATCAAGAACGCCTCCGGCGAAACTTTAATGGAAGTACGCGAAGAAGGGGTCATCATCACCAAACTCACTACGAGTGAACGTACCGCTAATGCTACCACGCTTACCAGCGCCGAAAGCGGCTTGATGGTCTACGATACGGATACCCAGAGTTTCTGGGTGTGGAAAGGTACGGAATGGGAAGAGATAGCTGGAACGGACTCAGTAGATGATGCCGACACTGATCCTACTAATGAGCTAGAACTACCAGCCACTCCAGAAGATGGAACAATAACCTATTTTGAAGGTGGCGACTGGCAAGCATTAGATCCCGGAACACCCGGCCAATTTTTGACTTTCAATGGAGAATCCCCGAACTGGCAAGATGCAGAATGTGCACTCGGAGAAGCAGTTTCCGATCAACGTCAATTATCAAGTACAAGCATTCAAGGCTTCGCCAATATAGGCCAAAGTTTTACTGCCGGTAAAACGGGTTGCTTAAGTAAAGTCCGGGTTCGAACTCTTGGAGTTGTGAGTACTGCAACTATTGCCCCTACCGTTGAAATTCAGGCGGGAGAAACCGAAACGGGCACCCCTATTTCTTCAGTGGAAGCTATTCCAATGCCTACCACTGAAAGTAGTTCCGTACAATGGTATGAAATCACCTTTTCAAACCCAGCTCAAGTTGTAGAAGGTAATATGTATACAATCGTTCTGCGGGCTAATTGTACCGGTAGTCCTGATTGTTTAAATGGCCTTCAAGGGGTGAAAACACGCAGGCGAGGTGGCAATCCATACCAAGGCGGAGCATTATTCATCTCTGACCCAGGCTTTGATATGCCTTTCGAGACTTTTGTAAAAGATGGCACAAACCTATTTGCTGATGCCGATGCCGACCCCACCAACGAAATTCAAGCTTTAAGCAAGGCTGGGAATACGGTTAGCCTATCCAATAACGGAGGCTCCTTCACGGATGAAGTGGATGATGCCGATGCCGATCCCACCAACGAAATTCAGGCCATCAGTAAATCCGGGAACACCGTTAGCCTATCCAATAACGGTGGCTCATTTACGGATGAAGTGGATGATGCGGATGCCGATCCTACTAATGAAATCGAACTGCCAGCTACCCCACAGGACGGAACCATAACTTATTTTGATGGCGGAGAATGGCAAGCACTAGCTCCCGGAAATACAGGTCAACTCTTAACCCTCGATAATGGATCTCCTATCTGGCGAGATGCCGAATGTGCGTCAGGAACGTCTGTTTCTGATCAGAATTCATTATCGCAGGACGACCAAGGAGGTTATCAAGGTTTTGCCAACTTGGGTCAAAGTTTTACGGCTGGTAAAACAGGTTGCTTAGATAAAGTTAGGGTAATCCTTTTTACCAATCTGCCTACCGCAACCGCTGCTCCAACCGTCGAAATACTAGCAGGAGAAACGGATACTGGCACCCCCATATCTTCTGTAGAAGCTATTCCAATACCTGGCGATGGGAGCATTTCTGAACAATGGTATGAAATCAATTTTTCGAGACCTGCTCAAGTGTTAGCAGGCAACAAGTATACGATTGTATTAAGAACTAACTGCCCTGCTTGTGCTGGTATTGATAACGTCATTAATACACGCAGAAGGGCTGGTAATCCATACCCAGATGGGGAACTATTAATCACTGCCCCCAACTTTGATATGCTATTTGAAACTTTTGTAATAGAAGGTGCTGCTCTTGCTAGTGAAGTGGATGATGCCGATGCCGATCCCACGAACGAGCTTCAGAGGATCCTAAAAATTGGGAACACGGTTATATTAAACAATAGTGGTGGCTCCTTTACTGACGAAGTAGACGATGCCGATGCCGACCCTACGAATGAAATCGAACTACCAGCTAATCCACAGGATGGAACGATAGCCTATTATTCAGATGGGGAATGGCGAGCAAGGGCTCCCGGCAAGCCTGGTCAAATGTTGACCCTCAATAATAATGGATTTCCCAGATGGTCTAATGCCCCTAGATTTGGATTTATCAAAAGGACTGGTACTCGATCCTTCAATGATGAGGATGGTTGGGAGGCCATCACAAACACGCTAACCGTTGATATTGGCGCAAGTGGCCGCGTACTCATTGATGCACAAGCTACGGTTCGACTGACTTCCGGTAGTCTTGTGGATCCGTTCGATTTCAAGGTAGTAGCTAATCCATCTGGGTCAGATGGTTGTACAGATCTTGTCGACTTAAACACCATTGTACACGTACCCGATACGGAGTCTGGTGGTCATCAACAATGGACCACAGTTCCGTACCTTGAAAATTGGATTTCAACCTGCGGAGAAGGTGTCGTACGCCTCACGCTTTATGCGCGCAATACCGGCGACGACCCCTGGCAAGTAAAAGATGCCATCCTTTCCGTCACCACCTACTAATCATACGATTAGATAAGCCATGATAATGAAAAATAAGCAATATAAATATCCGCTTTGGCCAAGTTGGGTACTGCTCGTTCTTCTGAGCTGCGGACTACCCCATTTTTCCAACGCACAGATTTCGGTGGAAACTTCTTCCGGCATCCAACTGGAAGCTAGCGGAGGTATCCAACTGGAAGTCAGCGGCAACTGGCAAAACCAAGGTGCTTTTACCCCGGGCTTGAGTACCCTCTTCCTGGATGGATCGGGGAATCAAAACCTATTCAATAGCAGTGGCCAGTTTTATAATGTCACTATTGATAAGACGAGTGGAGAAGTGCTCTTGAGCAGCGACATCAACATCAATGCCGGTACATTGTCGCTCATCACGGGCGATGCTGACCTTAGTGGCTACCTCATCACGCTGGATGCGACCGCTACCCTGAGTGAAACCGCTGGCAATACCGTAAAAGGCAGTAGTGGTTATATCACTACTACCCGGGCTTTGAACCAACTCAGCAACGACAATGTGGCCGGTATGGGCCTGGTCCTTACCACTGCTGATGACTTGGGAGTTACCGAAATCCGCCGGGGCCATGCCGCTCAGAGTGGCAACTTTGCCTCCAGTATCCTGCGCTACTTTGAGGTATTGGCCAACCCAACCGGGGCCATTAGCGCCGATCTCGTTTTTTACTACGATGAATCCGAACTTGATGGCCAGACCGAAGCCAATTTACAACTCTTCCGCTCGGATGACGGAGGGGTCAACTGGACCTTCGTACCCGGCACTTTAGATACCGATAACAATTCCTTGACCACCACTGGGCAAACGCAGTTGACGCGCTTCACCCTCAGTGATGATTGTCTGGAAACGACCACCATTACCGAAGCAAATTGTCAGGATGTTTCCATTACTTTAGATGATGACGGCACCGCTACCGTCTCCGTGGCGGATATCGACGCTGGCAGTACGGGCGCTTGTGGCTTGGCAGCTATCTACCTTAACGTAACAACGCTCGACTGCGATGACATCGGCGATAATACCGTTATCCTGACAGTCATCGGCAACGATGGTGGTAGGGCTACCTGTACCAGTACCGTTACTGTGGCGGATATGGATGACCGTTTAGCTCCTGTGTTGGAGGGTGTTACATTCAACCCGTCTACCGGCCTGTACGAAGCCTGTTTTGGGTACGATAACGATAATGCCTGCCCCGTCAACGTAGCCGTAGGTGCCGGCAACAGATTTACACCCGGTACCGATTTAGGTCAGCCCAGTGCGTTTTTGCCGGGCCGTCAGGTCAGTGTTTTTTGTGTCGATCTGGCACCGGGCGAAACCATTGTTTGGACCCTCACCGGACCAGATGGCAATACCAGAACCGCAACCGCCTCAGCCCCACAAACGACGCTGGTGGCCTACGTGTGGGACGATCAAAATGGTAACGGCAAACAAGATGGAGGCGAACCCGGTATTGCCGGAGCAACAGTAGAGTTGGTACGCAACAGCGACGGAGCAGTACTACAAACAGCCATCTCCCAAGCCGATGGAAGTACCAACTTTGCCGATCTAGAAGCCTTTGATGGTACGCAGGTGAAACTGAAGTTTTACGAGAAGACCGATCATCGCTTTAGCTTGAAGGACCAGGGTAATAATGACAATATTGATTCGGATGCTAATCGTACTAATGGCTTTACCTCAGTATTCACACTGAATACCAATGCGGTGACCACGCGATGGGATTGCGGCTTGTGGAGCCCCGGCACAGCAGAAGCCTACGTATGGGACGATCAAAACGGCAACGGTAAGCAAGACGGCAGTGAGCCTGCTATTTCCGGAGTGGAAATCACCTTATTGGAATCCAATGGGGTAACTGCCTTAGCAACAGCTTCCACGGATGCCAATGGTGTAGCCACCTTTACGGATGTACCCGCCGATCGTCCGGTGCTGCTACAATTCTCAGAACTAGCGGATTACCGCTTAACACTGAAGGACCAAGGCAGCAATGACAACATCGACTCCGATGCCAACCGCACCAATGGTAAAACGGGCACCTTCCAGGCGGACCGAGGCGCACAAGTGCATACGCAAATGGATGCCGGTTTGTGGAGTCCTGGTAGCGTGGAGGCTTACGTGTGGGATGATCAAAACGGCAATGGTAAGCAGGACGATGGTGAACCAGCGCTCGCTAATGTCAAGGTTAGTCTGCTAGAATCTGACGATACTTTTGTGGCCACCGTTTTCACTAACGATCAAGGAATTGCTGAATTTAGCAACATCCCCGCGGATCGTCCGATGAAGCTGCAATTTTATGAGTTGCCAGATTATCGCTTTACGCTAAAAGACCAGGGCAGTAACGATAATATCGATTCCGATGCCAATCGGACCAATGGTAAAACGGGTACTTTCCAGGCGAATCGAGGCGCACAAGTGCATACGCAAATGGACGCGGGCCTGTGGAGCCCCGGCAGCGTAGAAGCCTACGTCTGGGATGACCAAAACGGCAACGGCAAGCAAGACATGAACGAGCCGGCCATCACCGGAGTGGAAGTGAAGCTCCTCGAAGCGGACGGAGCGACCGAATTGGGAAGCACCACTACGGATGCTACTGGTGTAGCGATGTTCACCGAAGTACCCGCTGATCGCCCCGTCATGCTACAGTTCTTCGAGCTGGAGGACTACCGTTTTACCTTGAAAGATCAGGGTAGCAATGATAACATCGACTCGGACGCCAGTCGCAACAACGGTAAAACCGGCACCTTCCAAGCGGATAAAGGTGCGCAGGTACACACCCAAATGGATGCTGGCCTGTGGAGCCCCGCCAGCGTAGAGGCTTACGTGTGGGATGACCTCAACGGTAACGGTAAGCAGGATGCTGGTGAACCCGGTCTGGAAGGCGTAAGCGTGAGTTTGCTAGAAGCCAATGGTGACGTACTGGAAAGTACCACCTCCGGTATGGGCGGGTTAGCTATTCTAACCAACGTCCCCGCAGATCGATCCGTAAAGTTGCAGTTTGGTGACTTAGCCGATTACGAACTGACCTTAAGAGATCAGGGCAGCAACAACAATATCGATTCGGACCCTAGCCGCAGTAACGGCATCACTGCCACCTTTGCGGCCAACCAGGGCAGCCAAACCTTCACGAGCTGGGATGCCGGGTATATCACGACCGTCAATAATCTGGTCGCAGGTACTACCCAGGCAGATCAAATCACTGCTGATGATGCCGTGATCGAGTCAGACGTTGCCGCTCCGCAAGTCGAGTTCGGGCAGCCCGAGGCAACCTCACTAGACTTTCGGGTTTATCCGAATCCAACACGGGGTCAAGTGCAAATCGACTTGTCGGGGATGACCGTCAAGAATGGCAACTTGATTATCCGTGATGCGAAAGGTCAGGTTATCTACCAGCAGATCGTTGATCTGTGGGAGCAGACCCGCTTTGAAGTTAACCTCAAGGCGCAGCACCTACCTGCTGGTTCGTACTTCATCCAGTACCAGACCGAGGAAGATTTGTACACGAAGAAGCTAATCCTTGCGGATTAAGTAACAGCGAGCATGGGCGTTGATTCTTTCTAGCAAGGATTGTTAATCAACGCCCAATCTCCCCGTGAAAGTCAGGTTGCTATAATTTTAGAAGGAGTATACCATTTAAGATTTTCAATTTTCGCTCTTTGCTTATGCAACGTCTAAAATGCTAGTAAACAGTTTTTTATGCTGTTTAGTCTGGCCTGCATACAACCTGAGTGAAACATCTTTTTCAGACTTGCAACCTCCGTGCAACATCTTGAAACGAGCGTGCAAGCACCCTTAACCTTCTTCTTACACCTTCGTCTCAGAGCTTTTAACCATCTAATCTATGAGCGCTCCTCAGACAAAAGATTATCTCATGGATAGTCTTTCGCCAGCTGAATATGCTTGGGTCAATGAAACCATTGAGATCGCCAAGCAGAATATGAACAGCACAAAGTTCCTTTTACGCTTTGGCCGGGTTTATCGCCATATTGAAGAGCGGCCTGTTCCGCCAGCAGTTTCCAGTGTGTTTACCACAACTCAAGAACTGGTGCGCTTTCGCATGCTCACCGCCAACGGTCTTGATGTCGATCAGAAGGTACTGGAAAAGCTATTCGATACCGGCAACACCGCTGAGTCGGTCGTACTCTACAAGTCACTCCAGTATTTCGAAAACCCGGAGAAATATGTTCATCGGGTGACGGAAGGAATTAGCCAAAGAACTGGAACTACCGGTGATGGTGCACACCCCGCACCGCGACAAACGCAAAGGGGTAATAAAAACCATGGATGTTGTTGAAGAACACGGTATTGCTCCGCATATGGTAGTCATCGACCACAACAACGAAGAAACCGTTCAGGATGTCCTGGATAGAGGCTACTGGGCGGCCTTTACCATTTACCCTAAAACTAAAATGGGCAACGAACGGATGGTGGAAGTAGTAGGGTACACCGCCCTGAACGCCTCATACCTTCCGGTAGGGTTTCCCTAAAGGAAGCGACGGTGTTTGGAGCGGTCCTTTTCGCCATTGCCTTGGTCTGTAGTGCTATGGTAGGGCTCGCCAGTTTCTTGATTTCCCTGGCCATTATCATCATGATCTTCATCTACAATGGCATTGGCAAGCAGTCCAACTTGTTCGGGCCAATTACAATGGGACTTTGTAGGTCAGGTAATTTACTGTTGGGCATGTCATTGATCCCGGAGAGTATTCCAGCGTTTTGGCTAGTTGCCTTGATACCGTTGCTATTCATTTCGGCGGTTACGCTAACCGCGCAAGGTGAGGTAGCTGGTAACAATAAAACCACTATCGCATGGGCCATTCTTCTGGACATCATTACAGCCGGTGCCCTGCTGTTGATCTGCTTTTATTACGAAGGGAGCCTCGTTCAACTTAGCCTTTTTCTATTGATCTGGTTGGGCGGAAATCTCTTCTTCAAATCTAAAGCAATAAGCCATAATACGCCCGCTCAGGTTATGAAGGCGGTGAAAATGGGGGTCATTTCCATCATTGTGTTGGATGCGTGCTACGTAGCCGCCTTCGGGCAATGGAAAGTAGCGCTAGGACTAAGCCTTCTGCTACCCCTAGCCATCATTATTGCTAAAAAAATTAAAGTGACGTGAAAACGATAGAACAAAATTTCACGGTACAGTTTCGCTACGATGTTCTGTTTACAGAAGATCTATTCTCCGCGGATCAATGGCTGGTACAATCGGGAGTTTGCGGAAATCAAGAACTGGCAGCAACCTAACCACTTGGTGCAGGGGGAGAAAGTTTGGGAAACGCTCAAGAAGCAAGACGACAATTTCACTTGCTCCAACTTGTTTTTCTGGCACAACATGTACTCAAGTGTAGACAACTCCGTAATGCCAAAACCACATTATTTCAGCAACGGAAGAAAAATCCCCGACATCAGTTCTCACCCCGCCCATTTAAGGGATTACCTGGTGCGAGAGCTTGGCAAGTTTCCGTTCATGAATTTTTGGGGCCCAGAGGCGGGTATACAATCCTCTCAGTGGATAGCGAAAGCAGCGATGGTAGAATACGAATTAAACCGGCCTAAGCTACAGCTGGTGTATTTGCCCCACTTAGATTACAACCTACAACGCTTCGGCTCTTCCGATCCCGTCATTCAAAAGGATGTCCAGCAAATTGACACGGTGCTAAGAGAGTTGATCGACTTCTACGAAGACAAAGGAGTCGATATCATGATTGTCTCCGAATACGGTATCAGTGATGTTGACCGGGCAGTACCGCTAAATCTCATCCTGCGGGAGCACGGCTATATCAGCTTGCGGCATTCGATGGGTAGAGAACTTCTCGATCCCGGAAATTGCCGGGCGTTTGTGGTAGCAGACCATCAGTTTGCCAATGTCTACGTAAAAGATGCCGCAGATATTTCAGCGGTCAAATCCTTATTGCTCCAACAAGAGGGTGTGGAACAAGTACTGGATAAGAACGAGCAAGCGCAGCTCGGGATGAATCACGCTCGATCAGGTGAACTGGTGGCGATTGCCGAAAAGGGCGTTTGGTTCAGCTATTACCATTTCTACGAAAACAAGAATGAGCCGGATTACGCGAGGTCGATCAGCATTTTTGACAAGCCTAGCTATGATCCGCTGGAAATGTTCTATGATCCTGAAATAGCATTCGTCAAACCAAAACTGATTTGGAAGGTGTTCAAGAGCAAAATGGGCTTCCGGACTTCTTTTGACATTATTCCCTTGGATACTTCTCTGGTAAAAGGCAGTCACGGCCGGCTTGCCGATCAGCCAGGAGATGGTCCTATTCTCATAGCTCCCAAAAGGTTTGCCCGGGATCAATTTCACATGCTGGATCTTAAGCAAACGATTCTTGACTACTACAATTAACCGCAATAAACATGAGCTTTTTAAATGCGAAACTTTGGCCGAACATCCCCGCAGAAATGTTCCGGCAGCAATATGAACAACTTAATGTATCCGAGCCTCAAGGCCTGTGGTTTAGGGCCATTGGAAGTACAAAAGCCCAGGAAACCGTAGTAGTAGAGGTTTGGGATTCCATGCTATCGTGGAGAGCGGTCCACGAAGCAGAGAAGGCCAACCGGCAGGTAAAAGATGCCAAAAAAGAGCACCAGGCCTTTAAACCGATTGACAGTATTCGTCAGGAAATGACGTCTTACTTCTTCCCTGTAAATCGGCAGCACCAACATTCCGAGTGGTTTACGGTAGAGACTACGGGACAAATTTTAGTAGTGGAATTCCCGCAGATCAGTGCCCAGAAATATGAGTCTGGTATTGGGAAGCACGGGCAGCAAGAGGGAATGAAATCGTCACAAAATGTCATTTGCTCGGTAGATGGTCCCCTGAAAAAGCGAGTAGTGCCTTTACACTTGTTTTACTACGGAAAATCATGCCCGACCACATTAATGAATCCGCTTTCAGATCAGGGGATTGCGTGATTCATCTAGCGTGAGGTTACTGCTAACATAAATGCTAAGTCATAAAAGGTAAAAACCTCACGCTGTAGAAGGTAGATGGTAGAACGTAGAAAGACACTTTAGACTCCTTATACCCTATAATTTCTACCCTATACTCGAAGGCTGGGTATTGATAAAATGCTTTGCAGCATCCTTCAAGATCAGCCTCATATTTAACACTAAAACACCAATCTATCATGGAATTATCAGCTTATATCATTTTTGCTTAGCGCTAACGTGGGTTTTACCTTTAGTTTTTTAAGACCGACAGGATGCTTTTGCAAAACCTACCGTACTTGGTATCAGACCAAACAGGTACCTCATCACAATACCGACACCCCAAGAGATGAACGGCGTCAACGGCTTTGGAGGTAGGGATTCTTACAGGATAGATTAATAAGACATATAGTAGAAGAAATAGTGTACGCTAGATCACATAGGTAATACCCTACCTTCAGGGAAGTAGGCGTTCATCTAAGTCGAATAATAGCACGTGGCGGAAATACCGAGCTAACGAGTTACATCAAGATGCGAGTACGTTTCCTTATTGGGATCGGCACTTTTTGGTTACCTTTTTTTGCTGAAGAAAAAAGGTAAGAGACCAGGAGTTAGCACGACAGTCAGTGGTTATAACCTCCATGTTTAAAGACCTGTACAACGAAGCATTTGTACTTTTACAAAAAAAAGTAAAAATCTACTCAGAATCAGTACCCTAACAACACATTTACCCGCCCCGGTGGCGTTGTTCCTTGGGAAAGGTGATTAATGATGGTGCACAATTCTTGCTATCGAAGAATGTGGTTACCCGCAAACATGCCAGCTCGGTGCGGGCTCATGATTACCTGCGGGAGCTCATGAAAGGGAAGAGCAGAGGGCATGGTCGAAGCAATTTGTTCCTTAGACATGGGAAAGTTCGGCCAAACATCTAAACCCACATGGGCTAAATGGCCCGTTTGTAAGGCAGAATAAAGGGCTGCTTCATCCACGATTTCAGATCGAGCAACATTGACTAGGCAAGACGATGAGTTCATAGCATGGATATGCTCTGTTTGAATCATACCCCTTGTCTGCTCGGTAAGTGGGCAACAAATGATCAGTGCGTCTGCACCGGAAATGGTTTTCCGCAATTCCTGAGGCGGATAGATAGGTAGGCCGTTCTCCTGGGCAATAGCGTCAATGCTATTCCGCACTACATGCACCTCCGCCCCCATTACAGATAGGATAGAAGCCAGTTTCTTACCCACCGCACCGTAGCCAAGAATGGTGATTTTAGAATCCGCAACTAAACCATTGGTAGGTATCTTAAAACGCGCTGACCAGTTTCCTGTTCTCAAATCTTGGTCTACCGCTAATAGATTTCGTTTAGCACTTAACAATAAAGTCAAAGCCATTTCGGCAACGGCTGTGGCATTATGTTTGATGTTATAGACTGGTAAATGTGGGCAAGTCTCTAGAATATTAGCTCTGGTTTGGGAAAGTAAGCCAGAGTAAGGAATGATGAGTGCTTTTAGCTTGCTGGTGGATAAAAGCTGCTCTTTGGATGGCATGCCTCCAATGATGATGTCACAGTTTGTGGGTACTTCTTTAGTAAAGAGGAAGTCATGCTTGTCCACCAGGTCTTTGGTAGAAACATCAAATTGGGATTCCTGAACGGCATCAATAAAACAGATGTTTATGTTCGATTTTTAATCAAGTGCTCCGCAAAACAGACGGTAAGCTACCTTGGGTCTTCTACCCCATCCCCAAAAAGCGTTTCCAGGCGCAGACCCAGTCGCGCTATGGAAGCTCCGCCTTCATAGGTGCCCAATATCTTTCCATCTTTATCAATCAAAAGATACAGTGGATAAGTTTGATCCGACCCAATTTGTAATTTAAATCGATCGCTGTACGGGCTATTATCGTGTACGTTTCGCCAGTAGATCTCATTATCCTCGACGTAATTCTTTACAGTAGAAGCCCTTTGATCTACGGATATGCTAAGTATTTCAATCGGATATTGGAGGTAAAACCGCTTTAGATATTTCTTATTGGCAATACAAGGTTTGCAGGCCAAGAACCAAAAGTCAATTACTAGAGGCTTGTCTAGTAGATCATACAATTGGTGCTCCTTATTATTCACATCTCGTATAGCTACATTGGGGACGGTCATTCCCTCACTCCAGCCATATTCCGGCGCAGGATAAGCAAGGGTGTCCCAGAATAAGTTTCGGTTTTCCTCTGTACTAACTTGTGAATAACAACTTATACATAGACTTGTCAGGCAAGCCAGAAATAAGAGCGCTTTTTTCATTTTCTGTAGGGTTTAAAACCCTTAAACGTTCAGATGTCCAGCTTTACTATTTATCCCAAAGCAAGCTGGTGTTAAAGTTTAATAACCTACAACTCCAGCCGTACTCCGAAGGTCACAGCTTGGCTTCTGGGATAAAAGTACCGGCGATCAATCCCCGGAGCAAGTTGTCCCTCACGAGCTGGTAAATTAGGTAGATTATCATCAATCTCCGGTCCACTATCGACTATTCGTGGGCTGGGATCAGAGCCAGTATAATTGGTGAGTAATGCCAGATTCTGACCACTCAAGGTGAAGGTCATTGCCTTTTCATCCTTCCAGGCCCAGCGATAAGCTATAGCAACGTAATCGAGAGAAACATAGTTGGCAGATTCTAGATAACGATCTGAGTCCTGTGGAAAGCCTTGGGTGTTTAGCGGTAAATCAAACTCCGTAGGCCAATAATTACGGATTTGTGGAAAGAGGGTATTCTCATTCATAAAGGGTTCCAACTCTAGCCGGAGGCGATTGAGTAAATCATGCCCGAGTTCACCCCGCACTAACACATCCAATTGCCAGTCTTTCCAGCGCAGTTGATTGCTCCAGCCAAAGGTATGAGTAGGTAAACCATTACCGATTACGCCAAAACCGGCAAAGGGAGTTGGTAAATTATTCCCAATGAATGGGGTGGCGTGGATGGGAAAGTTTTGTGCGATCGACTCATCTTCCAAGAACTGCCGCCCAACTATTTGACCGAAAGGTGCTCCTAATTCCAAATGCCCTAACCCAACTGGCCAAGCGAAGCCACTAGGGCCCGCACCAAAGACATTGTACTGATCATTTTCATCAAAGAAGGCGCTAGGTCCCGTTTCCCCGGTAGCCAGCAAGCGACTCTTGGTATGCGCCCAACGCAATTGGGTATTCCACTTCAAGTCTTGTCCGGTCTCATAACCTAAAGTCAGCTCCCACGAACGATTACGTACCCCCAACTGGCTGAGATTATCGCCCATCTCATTGAATACCGAAAGAACTTCCGGCCGCGCTATCTTGACAATTGCGTCACTCAGATAGGATTCGTAAAAATCAAGACTACCATACAAACCAAAATGCGTGCTAACACCTAAGCCGGCCGTAATAATCCGCCGCCGCTCGGGTAGCAAATCCGGATTAGGATTAAAGAACTCTTCACGACCGGGAACGAACTGTCCTCGCGTATAGGTGAGATCTCGGGGCTGATTACCCACTTGCGCATAGCCCGCCTGGAAGAACCAATCCGTACCGAAACCTAAAGCAAAGTTGGTAAGCTTGTTCAAATCCAGACGAGTATCAATACCAGCAAAGAGTTGCCAGGGGGTATTCTCGCCCAAACGTGTGGCGCCTTGGTAGGTAAGGGCGGTACGTAGTTCAAGCCAATTCCATTTAAGATCTTCTTTCACAAAGAAGCTAATCAAGCGGCTACTCTCATTGTAATTGGATTGATTAAGTGTGGTCTCTACGGGCAGTATTCGCTCGAAATCCTCGTAGGTAAAGTCATCTGTCCCCAAGCCCTCCGCACTGGCAAAGTCATCTTCCAGTCGGATTCGCTGGAAGTTGTAACCGCCTTCTATCTTCAGGTTTATTCGTTTCGGAGCAGGCGTATAAACCGCAGCTACCTGGTACCAATCTTGGCGTTGCTCCAACTTGCGTCGCTGCACCGCTCCTGGCACTCCGCCCGATATAGCTCGGCCGCGAAAGAAGGAATAGGTACGATTTTCCTCACCCGAAACACGGTCATTAGCCTGCTGCGCAGCTTGTAATTCCACGGTTAACTGGTCTGATAAAGCGAGGTTCAATTCACCACTTAGCCAGTTGTTTACACGTTCCTCTCCTAATAAATTAGCAGCTTGTAGCGCCACAGGATTGAAATAATCTAAAGAACTCGTAGCCTCAAAGTAGTTACGCAACGACAAGGAACTCTGTTGGTACCAGAGGTCCATGAATGGGAGCGTAGGGGGCTCCGTGAAGAAAACAGGCGCAGTAGGATTATAGTGCGCTGCGTGGAAGAAAGTCGTCTTGTAATCTCGCTCTCCCGTACGCGACTGGCTAGCAGCCCGCAGTTTGATGACCAGCCGGTCGTTCCACCAGCGCTGCTGGAGCTGGACCAGTCCACTCAATTGTTGAAAGGTAGAATTTCGCCCTACGCCCTGCACATCACGAAAGGAACCGGCAACTGACCAGGTCGTTCCCCCATCGAGGCCCTGTAGCTGCAGTTGGTGCCCTTGGCTTTGTGCGGTACGAGTTACTTCACCGAGCCAGTCTGTAGCATAACCATAGTCACCAATTCCTCCGGGATCCTGACGGAATTGTTCGGCGGTAGCTACTTCCGGCAGGCGATGAGCTTGCTCCGCAGTTATTTGCCCTTGGTAGGTGAGCTCTAATTTTCGTTTGGCCGTAGGATCAATATCTACTTCCAATACGCCTGCTCCACCTTGTAAGCCATAGGGTACCAAGTCTACTGGCCGGCGTAGGAGGCGTACATTCTGAATCGCTTGGAAGTCCAGCAATAAGGGATCAACGGCAGGAATACCATCCACGGCCCAGATGGGATCGGCACGCTGGGTAAAACTCTGAATGCCTTGCTGACGCAAATGCGGTTCATCCCAAGGATCATTACCGGGCTGGCTCACCAACAAACCAGGAAGTTGACCGCGCAGCATCTGGTTGGGGTGGGTGAAATGGAGCAGTGGGAGCTCTGCTGGTTCCACAAAACCAGTAAACTGATCACTTCTTTGGGGGCCTGTCCCTCTCAGTATATTTTGATCAGATTCCCAGTTCTCCCAAGGTGACATCTGAACGGTTAGCGTAGTGTCTGTTAATGGGCGGCCAATGATAAGATTACGGTAGCCAGTGTAGGAAAAAACAATGGGATCCTGAATAAGAGGTATTTGACCAATAAACTGCCCATTAAAATCTGTGACGGTACCAGCTGCAGGTCCGTAGAGTATTGTGACTCCAACTAACGGATTTCCCGTAGTGCTGTCCACTACCACACCTTGTATCCGAATGGACTTAGGTACCGTATCCTGCAATAATCTCGCACTATTCTCTCCTTTAGTTCCGCGGGATTCCTCCCACCGTAATAAGACAACGTTTTCCACTATAACATCACTAGCAAATGAGGCTGCTACACTAGCAACGTTCAGCGGATGTTTCGCAGGTACTTGCATCTCCGCACGAAAGCCGATCCCCGCTCGCCGCTGCTTGTAAGCCAAAAGACCAGGAACGTATTCAGCGGCCCATCTTTTTGCTCTACGCGTACGTCTTTGAGAACCACATTGCATTCGCCCTTCTACATCATAACTCCTGATGCGACCTTTATCATATTCCAGGATAACTAAACCGTCACGCTGACCACACCAGCTCAGTCGGTTATCATGAAAACACCCCATGTATACGTGTAGCTCTTCCGTCCCATCCGGAATCTCCAACTGAAAAAAGCCATTCACGTCGGACATGGTTCCCTGTTCCGTTCCAGGAATTACAATATTGGTACCGATTATTTCTTCCCCTTCTTCCGAGATGACTTTCCCCGTGAATAAAGTGCCAGCACTAAGGGCAAATGGCAAAGAGAGCAGTAGACAAACTGAGGCTAATAAACAAGTAGACCAATTCTTCACACCTTCCATTTTTTGCACGAAGTAAAACAACGCGAGATTGAGCCTTAACCTCTCAGTAAAGGGTAGAAAGTAGAGGGTAAAAGGAAGTGAGCGTGTCTTTCTACTTCCCACGTTTTCCTCTACACCTGCCAAAGTGCTCGATACGGCGTGCAGGTTCTCAACTTAAGATTTTGCAACCTTCATCTCAACAGCCAGATTAGCTCTGATCTCACGTTAAGATAGGAAAAGTAGTGTGGAGAATTGGGTTGTTACAAGTGTGACTACACTAAGGTAGGAGGCTACGTCTTTTATATGACAGCTCGGAGAGAATGAAGGTGTTAATTAGAATTAGCGTGAGAATTAGAATTAGAAAATGCTGCGAATTGATCAGTGGAGAGTACTAAGTGTTCTTTGCGTTGAGCACCATGGTGTTACCTATTTTTATCAAAGCTTGAACTTCTCGAAGTAATGCCTTACGTTTTTCTTCATCGCCGTAACTGACATAGGCCACGATTTTATGTGCAGTTCGGTTTTCCTTCAGTTCTTTCAGGACATTAACGACTTTATGGATAAAATCCCTTTTGGTGTTTGTCCCTTGAGCTTCTCCATAATGTAGTGCTGCACTGCCCGCCGAACGCAGAATCTGATCAGCATAGTACTGACCAATCTGATCATTAGGTAAAGACTGAGTGAACAGAATACATTCCCCCGCATAAGCAACTAGGCGATCTTCATAATTGTAAGGCTTCATAATAATTACTATTGTACCATTAGAAGCTCAAAAGTCACCTAACGTGACAAAAACATCACCCTCATCACCCCATTCTAATTCTAATTCTCACTCTAATTCTAATCCCCCTGCCTACATCCGGCTAGAAATACCTTCCTTGTTATCCAGCAACTTATTTACAATAAAATCCCCCACTTGTTGGCCTTGGGTTACTCCATCTTCGATAGCAGGACGGTAGTGGATACCTCCGTATAGACGGCTAATAGCTGCCTCTTGTGAAGCTTCCATGAAAGAGTTAAAGCTTCGTTCCGGTAGGTTATACTTTACTTCTACCACATCCACAAAGCTGAAATCATCACCGTAGAGTTGGGTCAAGACTACTGCAGAAGCGGTTGAAATGACACTGTGCCCGCTGGTATGCTCGGGGAATGGCGGCGTTTGCAAGGTGGGTAGCCAGTCTGGATCCATGATTTCGTTGATCACTGTTTCCGGACGGATCAAGGAGCTGCGGTACTTCTCATCCCAGCAGCTAATGAAAGCATCAAATAAGGTGATACTTACCATGGTATGCGCTTGGACCGTCTCCATGAAATTGGACTTAGCAGTACGGCTAGCTACACCAGCAATCCCCATCCAGTGTCCGCCGGGAGTGATCTTCTTGGTAGCATGCATGATGTGGCCGGTCTGGTTCATCACGAAAGGATTACAATCCCAGAAACTGGCGATCAGGCGTTGCTCCTCGTCTAGACTATTTCCTACATCGTATACCTCCTTCACCAGGCCGTGGAACGTAGAACCTTCCGAAAGGTCGTAGGCCGGTGGAGCAGCGGGGCGGAACTGCGCAGCTGAATCGATGACTAAAGTGCGCATCTTATTCCAGTGAGGCTCAATCCCCTCCATGTAGGCAGGAGGAGTGGGCTTCCAGCGAGAGGGATCATCCGTGACGGAGAATTTAGGCATGGTCCGCGTCTGATCGTAATTGTCTTTTTTGGCCCAAGCCCAAATATGATCAACAATCTGCTGCGCGTAAGCCTTTGATTCTTCTACCGTCTTGGGGTTTACCTGCCAGCTGCCGACAATAGAATCGACCTGGGTCTGCCAGTCTTCCATTCTCTCCTCTGAAAAAACCAGCTTCTTACCCACTGCGTTGAAAGCATAAATAGCCGCCAAATCATAGCTTACCAGTGCCGTATCTGCATTAGTGGTCCAAGGGGTAAAGTCACTCAGACGGCCAACAAAGCTGTCGTAATCTGAATGCCCCGCACTCATTGCTTCGTAGGCAGCAATAGAAGGATAAGTGTATACCCGACTCGCCACCGGAGGCGAAAAAATGTCGTATACCTGAATATCCGTTAGGTTCTCTATTCCTAGCAAAAAGAGTTCACTCTCTTCCAGGTTCTCCCGGATCTCGGTCCGGCTGATATAGTCTTTTTGGCAGCCCATCAAGATGAATGCTTGGGCTACTACTATCCATACAACAATTCTGGACATAGCAAACAAGTTTAGGTTTTCAAACGACACCACCGCTTTGATGATGCTTTTTGTTGCTCCTATTATTTATTCTAAATCTACCACGTACGGGTAGTCTTGATTCGTAATAATGAGTCCGCTGCCGTTATCTAGCGGCACCATAGCGCGGGCATTGATTCCGGCAGCAAAATTAATCAATCGATTCTCACGGAAGGTCCCAGACTCGGCATCAAAATCGCCTAGCACTCCCACTTTAGCATCCATGGCGTTACCGCCAACCGCTACTAATTCTTGGTGCCCCGCTACAAAATGGATCTGGCCCGAATCGCCATCAATGACTAGATCTTGCACCGTCATCATTTGTAGTTGTTCTGGGAGGGGCACCGCTTCGTATTGACCATCAGCACCAGATAAGAAAACCATTGAACGTAATTCATCTACGGTCTTGGTTTCCACCAAAAGGTCCTGACTTTCCGGTAGTAATTCTTCGAAAGAACTCACGCCAGCAAATTCGTCGTAAGACACGAAGGTCTTCTTCAAACTTGGTAGTTGAGAAACGAATTTATCCTTGGAACCTAGTGGAATGTAACGGTCAAAAAAGCGGAAGAAGAT
The DNA here is from genome assembly GCA_039816955.1 of Bacteroidota bacterium. Taxonomy (GTDB): domain Bacteria; phylum Bacteroidota; class Bacteroidia; order Chitinophagales; family Saprospiraceae; genus Lewinella. The sequence goes on along the minus strand of JBCBWU010000012.1, from coordinate 14,539 downwards.
CAACGGATCCACAAAGCCATTGGCGTCAAAATCACCCAGGTATAAGCGTACTGGGTTTTCCGCGTCAGCGGTATAGAGGGCATTGGTCCCCATATTACCGGCAATGATATCTAGCTTGCCATCTTTGTTGAGGTCGGCAAAGGCCATGGTATTCCAAAAGCCACTCAGGTTGGGAAAGTCAGTTTCTTCAGCTAAGAACTCCATCTCGCCATTACCTGCATTCTGCAGAATTGTAATCGGCATCCAGTCCCCGCAAAGGATCAGATCTAAATCGTCATCATTATCATAGTCTACCCACTCCGCATCAGTCACCATACCGAAGCGATGTTGATAGGCAATATCCACGCCAGTACCCGCTCGGTTTTTCAACAAGAAGCTGTAGGGAGATAGGCCATACGAACCGGGAATAGAACGGGCACCAACAAATATGTCTTCGTAACCGTCCGCATCAAAGTCCGCGATCTTCACCACACTACCATTGGTATGCGGTAAGGATATTGGGATGCGGCGAAAATCCATATTGCCATTGTTCAGGTAAAGACGATCTTCCAGTACTTTATCTAGCTCCTTCGCAATACTTCCGCCACTCGTAATGTAAATATCACGATCACCATCACCATCAAAATCGATGGTGGCAGCACTGACATCCTCGTAACGGGCATCTTGGTTAAAAGCGTTTACCGTTAGCGGTTTAAAGCTGCCGTCAGCTTTGCCTTGCATTAAGGTTGGCGGATACCCGTGGGCACCACCTAATAGCAGGTCCTTCACACCATCACCATCCAAATCCTCGTACAGTACAGCTGGACCTTCGCGGGAGAGAAGTTCCGGAATCAATTTTTCCTTTTCATCATCATTGAAATCGTTTTCCAAATGCTGAATGGGCAATTGATCAAAGCTGGCCACAGCAGCAGTTGAATTGAGACCGACTTTAGTACCGTTGGCGTCTTTTACTACCGGCTGCACTGTGTTTAGTGCTACATCAGCACCAGGCAAAACTTGGTAGGTTAGATCAGGCCAAAGGATTACTACCGAATCTACAGTGGTGGCATCACCAATACCAAAGTGGAGTAACTGAGACGAAGAAGATTGATACCCTTTAACGGATTGGAGCTCTTGATACATGTAGGTTCCCCCTACATAGACGGTAGCCTTGGCCCCAAGGGTAGTCTGACCACTAGGATCTTGTAGCGCAAGTAGTAAGCCATTTCCCCCATTCTGATCATATTTCAAGATGCTGGCTGCTTCGTTAATATTGTTGACAACCAACTCCAGGGTACCATCCTGATCCAAATCAGCATAGGCCGCACCGTTGGAGAAAGTCGGTTGCCCAACCTGTGATTCAGAAAGGGAGGCGAAGTCTAAATCTCCCTTCTGCAAGAAGAGGATATTACGCAGCTTTTGCACGGGCAATTGCTCAATCAGCTTGCGAGTGCGCTCTGGATCATCTTCAGCGTACTGCGAGATCACCTCACTATTGAGGTAGTTAATGTAATCCAGATCGTTCGGGCGCTTAGCAATTCCGTTGGTTACGAAGACGTCCTTCAAACCATTATTATCAAAATCCTGCAAGAGCACCGCCCAGCTCCAATCGGTAGCGAAGGTGCGCGTTTTAAGGGCAATATCGATGAATGAGCTCAAGCCCGTATTCAACTGTAAGTGATTCCGTGCGTACTGGTTTTCAAAACCAAGATCTGCCTTAATGCGCTTCACCTGATCGGTATCTTCTCCACCTGATTTCAGATAGACTTCTTCCGCAAAGGGAAGCATATCTGTGCTAAACACATCCGGAAGGAGGTCATTATTCAGGTCAGCAATATCCACGCCCATACTGAACTGAGTGGTATGATCCGTCCAGCTGGCAATGGATTCTGTGAAGGTACCGTCGCCATTATTGAAGTAGAGATAATCATTTTCGTGGAAATCGTTCCCCACGTAGATATCGGTCCAACCATCGTTATTCAAGTCAGCACAGCTTACCGCCAAACCGTATCCCAAGGGGCTACTGTAAATTCCGGTCTGCTCGGTAACATCCACAAACTTGCCGTCAGCTTCGTCTAGGCGATTTTCGTAGAAACGGTCACCGGCCAATGGGTCTTGCTCCGCGCGCTTTTGGGTATTACCATAACTGCGGATAGAATGTACGTTGTGATTGAGCAGGTAGATATCCAAATCACCGTCGTGATCGTAATCCAGGAAGGCTGCTTGCGTAGAAAAGCCCTGAAAGTTTAGGCCGAGTTCCACAGACATTTCCTGAAATGTACCATCCTTTTGGTTGATGTACACCAAGTTGTGAGCAGTTGGCAAAACACCAACACCGACCTTACTCACGTGGATATCGAGGTAGCCATCATTATTCAAATCCGCCATAGCTACACCAGATGACCAAGTGTTGTCAGTGGCGATATTTGCTTGCGTTGTGTAATCCTCAAAAACGAGATTGCCTTTATTCAGATACAGCTTATCCGGACCTTGATTGGCGGTGAAGTAAATGTCCTCCAAACCATCGTTATTGATATCGCCGATAGCCACCCCACCACCATTGTAATAGTAGAGATACTCGATGATATTCAATTCGGTACTCTCCGTCAGTTGATTCACAAAGTCGATACCGGTCTCCTCAGCGGAAAGTACCGATACAGCAGCATTCTCTGTAGCAGTGCTATCTGTCTGCTGTTCTCCACCACAAGCTGTACCCAACACTACCAGTAACAGGCAGGCCAAGCCAGCCGATAAAACTCTATTCATAGTTCGTTTGATAAGTAACGACTTCGTCATCGTTCCGGAAAACGTAGATCGTTCCGTCAATAATTTGAATGTCCCGGATCTCTCCTGGAACGGAAAAACCAAGCTCTACCGAGCGGTCAGTGAAATTCCCTGCACCGTCGTTAATCAAGCAGTGCCCATAGGAGGCGTCATACATCCCTACCTCCGGTTGAACCTTGTACAAGTTACCCCCTAAGAGTAAATCCTGATCACCATCCTGATCAACATCAGCAGCGGCGATAGCGTACATGGGACTAAACTGCACTTCCACCGGTAGCAGTTGTTTTTCAAATTGTCTATCTCCCTGATTGATCAGCAAGATAGAATTGAGTTCGTTGGCCTCCGTCACCACGGCATCATTCAACTGTTGCTCCTCAAAGATTTGCGTCATATCCGCGTTTTTGAAGGACTCAAAATCAGGGTATTTTTTCTGCAAGTAGCGCAGTTGTTTTGTCAAGTTGTGGCGCAAGGCGTACGGATAGTCTTTGCCATCCTCGGCATTGAAAGTGAGAATACACTCGGGGAAACTGTTCTGGTCAAAATCACTGTAGAACAACTTCAGTGGGTGGTCCGCACCACCTTCAAAGCGGCTATTATTTCCCAGGTTTCCAACTATGAGGTCTAAGTCTTGATCGCCATCTACATCTACTACGTGAACCGTATTCCACCAGCCGGCATTCGCAAAGGGTAGCTCAGCTCGGGTGAATTTACCACCATCGTTTAACAGAATATGCACTTCAGTGAACTCACCAACCACCACCAAATCGGGTTGTTGATCACCGTTGAGATCCGCAAATTTGGCATCAGTAATCATACCCAAATCCGTCAAGCCCGCATAGTATTGTGCGGTCACATCCTTAAAGCCTCCTTGGCCGTCATTTTCTAGGATAAAACCGGAACAGCGTTCACCATAGCGACCTACTTTGATACGCTCACCTACAAAGAGGTCAAGGTCGCCATCACCATCAATATCGCCGGAGTCGACGGCTAGCGTACTCATTTTTTGCTCGTTCGAGAAAATCTGACTTGGTTCACTGAAGTTCCCCTGCCCGTCATTGAAGAACAGCTGATCTTGGTACAAACCAGAGAAACCCGTGATTTCTACTCCACCACTGGCCAAGTAGAGATCAAGGTCGCCATCAGCGTCAGCATCAAAAAGATGAGCTGCTACGTGCTCCGGATCTTTGCTGATATTATCGAGAACTTGTACGCTGAACCCACCGTTACCAGTACCCAAGTGCAAGGTGCAGGGTGCTCCTTTAGGGCCCGGAATAATCATGTCCGTGGTGCCGTCCCCATTTACGTCACCAGTGGCGACGCGTGGCCCTTCCGTACTGTGAGCGTGATACACGAGGCGCTCCCGGTTAAAATCGATATAGAAGTTTTCCTCGTGTTCGTAGTTTAGACCAGCCACCTCGCGAAATAGCGCAGGAGTAGCACCAACTGCATTAGGGCCAGCTGGCTGAGCTTCCGCAACGTTTAATGTGAGCTGCTGATTAACGGCAACCCCCGCTTGGGTAGTGACACGCCCATCTGGCCAGGTGACGGTGATATCCAGTTGCTCGGCATCCCCTACTCCTACTAGAACCGTAGGGTCCATACTGGATTGGAAACCCCGCGTAGGTTGGTTCTCCGCTACCCAAGCCTGATCGCCAGCACTAATGTGCACCTTACTTCCTATCGCAAAGGGGTTGGGCCCCTCCCCTACTAGTTTCAGTTTGATATAATTACCCGAAGCGCGCTTGTTTTCGTAGACGAAGCAAGGCATATTTACGTTGTTAACTACCAGGTCTAAATCACCATCATTGTCCAGGTCGCCATAGGCAGAGCCATTGGAAAAACTAGGTGCCAGCAATCCACTATTGGTGTATTCTTCAAAGACCAGATCTCCACCATTCTTATAAGCGTGGTTAGCCACTTTATTCGAAGGGATGATATCAATCAACTCCTTGTAATCCACCCCCTGATCAGTGATAATGGCCTGAATGACCGACTCATTAGCAATATACTGGAGGTAGTCCTGGTTGGTAAGATCTTTGTAAATACCATTGGCAATAAAGAGGTCTTTATAACCATCATTGTCCATATCAAAGAGCAGTGCTCCCCAGCTCCAGTCAGAGGCCTCAACCCCCGCCAGGCGACCTACCTCGCTGAAGGAATTATTACCCCGATTGAGGTGCATCACATTGCGCGTAAACTGGTGGTGATAGCCATTAGTCACATTGAGTTGGTAACGATCCCAATCTTCGAAGGTAGTGACCGTTTTCAGGCGTTGGTACTCCGAAGGCAGCATTTCGGTTACGAAAATATCCTGGTAGCCATCGTTGTTAATATCGCCCATATCCGCGCCCATTGAAGCGCCACTAGTGGACAGGATTTGGTTGGTAAGGTCTTCTTTGAAAGTACCGTCCTGATTATTAAGGTAGAGGTAATCCCGCTCAAAAAAGTCATTAGAAACGAAGATATCCTCCCAGTTGTCATTATTGACGTCACCGATTGTCACACCCAATCCAAAACCAATTACACTACCGTAAATACCAGCTTCTTCGCTTACGTCTACAAAGCGGCCATCTTGGTTTTGCATGAGCTTATCACCTCCCAACTCATCGCGCACTGGGCGCTCATTTTTACGCAAATTAAAGCTACCAATCGCCTGGAAAGAGTTGTTTAGAATATAGGCGTCCAGATCGCCATCTTTATCGTAGTCAAAGAAGCTAGCGTGGGTAGAAAAGCCCTTGTCATTGAGGTTGTACTCAGCAGCTTGCTCTTTAAAAGTGAGGTCGCCCTGATTGATGTACAATTCGTTTTCCTTGTTATCTCCGGCCACATCGCCAGAGTTACAGACGTAGATATCTAGCAGTCCATCCGCATTGATATCAACCATGGTCACACCAGTAGACCAGGCACGGGTTCCACCAATACCGGCGGTCTCGGTGATATCTTCAAATTGCCAGTCTCCCTGGTTCAGGAATAGACGATTGGGGCCTTGGTTGGACGTCATGTACACATCTGCCAGGCCATCATTATTAATATCACCAATAGCTACTCCCCCACCGTTGTAAAAGTTGCGATACTTATAGACGTTGAACGCTGCCGTATAAGTAAGGTCATTACTGAATTCAATGCCAACAGCCTCGTTATCTCTCAACTCGAACAAGTCACCCTGACTTTGTTTGGTCGTTGGTGTGTTGCCTTCATTGCAACCGAAGAGCAGACACAGCAGTGCCCAACATATTATTCTATTTCTCATTTCTTACTTAGCTTATATTGGAGGTCTTCGATTTTCACGACGACATCCTTATCTCCCTTGATATACATTAAGATCTGACGGTTTCCATCAATCTTAACCAGTGCCGAGGATTTTGATGCTTTGACGTCAATTTCAATAAAGTCATTACCGGGATACATTTCCAGGAGATCCTTTTTTAGCCGAAGGATCAGACCATCTGATTGTAGTTCACGATTCCAAGGAGCCCAAGCCAAATAAGAATAATTAATGCTCATTCCGCGCAAGATGTCCTCTTCATCAAAGAGTGCTTCAAATAGCAAATCCAAGGAGTAGGTAGTACGTTGCCCCAGGGAGTCCTTATCCGTAGTGTGACGAACACTTCCGTTCCCCGTCCCCTGATCCAATACCCCTTCTTTATTAAGCTCCCAGCAAATCTCGAAATACGTTTCCTTTTCCAACCCCATATACAAGCCGAACATCAGGCTATCGTTGGTCACTCCACTGCTGAGTTCGCGGTCTACATATTGCTGGTATTCCGATTTACAACTGACTACAAACAAACCGATTAAGAAGAAATAGAGGACATACTTAATCTTGCTCATACAATTTAACTGCTCCATCGTTAATGCCGACAATAATTTGATTAGAATTAATTTTAGTCAATGATCGGATCTGCCCCTCGATACCGATTGGTTGACAATCCGCAAAAATAATATCTCCTGACTGATTATCCCCATAACAACGCCAACCGAAGGTTGCATCCTGGCGGCCGAACTGGGGTTTGTAATTATAGTCGTTTCCTCCCAGGATCAGATCAGGCGTTCCGTCAGCGTTGAGGTCATCAATGAGTATTGCATTGACTGAGGAATACTGCGCCTTTCTTGGTAGCGGTGCCGGCCGTAGTGTACCTGCATCATTACACAGGATCATGCTCCGCCCTTCCTCCAGCTCCAACTGTAGCGCCGACTGTAACAGCTCTTCTGGTACCAGAATCTCCAGTGGTGCCTGGGAAAACTCACCGTAGGTGCGGTACTTTTTCTTGAGTACTGGCATCTGAGCATACAACTCATCGATATCGTGGATGGGGTAATGACCATCTGGCCCAGCTTGACAACAGATTTGCTCCACGGTGCCATTCTGATCAAAATCATTGATGAATACCGTGAGGCCATCCTGGAAGAAGTTGTTTTGTCCCAGGTTACCCAAAACAAAGTCAGCATCGCCATCACCATCTAAGTCTGCTTGCTCTACGGTATTCCAAAGGCCACGGGTTTGGGCCAATTGATCTTGTTGCTCGAATTTTCCTTCCTGATTCAACAGAATCGTTACCGGCATGAAATGGCCAGTAATAAGTAAATCCGGCCAGCTATCTCCGTTGATATCCGCACTCTCAATGGCAGTAATCAAGCCCATGTTTTCACCTAGCGGAAACTCATCCAAGCGGAATTGGGTGCCGCCCTCGTTCCAAAGTATGATACAACTACCAGGCTGTCCATAGCTATTGGTTTTCATGGCCTCACCCACAACGACATCAGGTAATCCATCCTTATTCAGATCAGCAATCGTGAAATCACCGGAAGCCATAGGCGTACTGAACGGTAAAGCGCCTGTTGCTCTGGTTAGTTGTCCTGTACCATCGTTTAAGTACAAGGCATCGTGTAGCTCGGGAGCGTAAATGGAAAATGCCTTTCCGCCATGCGCTACGTAGAGATCTAAATCGCCATCTTGATCGCAATCAAAAAACGCGGCACCGATTACTTCGGACGGGCGCGAATCAGTAAACCAAGTCTGCGGCGCATACCCATCAGCTGTTGAGAGGTAGAGGACAGATTCCTGGTTCTTTCCTCCGCCAATGAAGATATCCTCCACCTGGTCGCCATTCAAATCAGCGGTAGCCATTGCGGGCCCTTGCCGGCCGGGCATAAAGAGCAGCATCCGTTCGCGATCAAAATGGTTGAGCTTGATTTCCTTGTGGGTAAAATCAAAGGGAGTTGTTCCTGTAGTCACCTCCGTTTTTAGCTGCGGACTGAAGGGAACGGCTGGCGTTTCTACTTCCGACTCTGCGTAGCGAATGCTTAGCTGCTGGCCGGTAGCAAGGTCAGTAAGTACACTTACCTCTGCATTTGGCCATATTACGATCAAGCTATCGACTTGCGCAGCGGCACCCAGTCCAAAGAATAACGGAACAGCGGAACAGCTTTGGAAACCCTTTGCTGGATAATGCTCAAAATAGGTGCGCAAACTATCCGCAATTACGATCACTTTGGCACCAATCGCATGCTGATTCTGCCCACGGTATTCCAATTGTACCGAAAGTGTGTTCGGCTGTGTACTGTTATTTTGGTACAAAGAAGCGGGCGTATCTACATTATTGACTACCAAATCCAGGTCGCCATCATTGTCCAGATCGCCGTACGCACTGCCGTTGCTGAAGGTGGGGGCATCCAATCCCCAATTGGTAGATTCATAAGAAAAACGGAGCTCTCCTTGATTTTTAAAAATGGCATTGGGTATCGCACCCGAAGGCATGGCATCGATCAAGGTTTTGAGTACCTCCTTATCCTCATCAATCATGGCACGAATACGCGTGTCATTAGCCATGTAATTGAGGTAATCTTTGTCCAGCAAATCAGAACGGATACCGTTACTGATGAAGATATCGCGTAGCCCATCGTTATCGAAATCCTGGATCAAGGCAGACCAACTCCACTCTGAACTCTCTACTCCTGCCAGACGGCCTAACTCTACAAACTGCTCACCATCCAGATTTTTGTGCAGCACATTACGGGCAAACTGATGGTGATAGTCTTTTGCTACCGCCAATTGGTACTTATCCCAGTTTTCGTAAACGGTCTTTGTTTTGCGGCGAGCACCTTTACGTGGGAGCATTTCCGTAACGAAAATTTCCGGTAGGAGATCATTATCTAAATCAGAGGCATCAGCTCCCATTGAGCCCATGGATAGAGAGGTGAAACTGCGATCAACCGTCTCGGTGAAAGTGCCATCCTGGTTGTTGAGGTACAGGTAATCCTTTTCGAAAAAATCGTTAGAAAGGAATACATCTGGCCAGCCATCCCAGTTAAAGTCAGCCAGAGTGATACCCAGACCATAACCGATACTACTGGAGTAGATGCCGGCTTGTTGGGTGACATCCACAAACTTCCCATCCTGGTTTTCAAGTAGCTTATTCCCTTCCGGATCATAGATATCGCGCAGGCCTTCCTTCATATCAAAACCGCCGACGGAACGTAGCGAGTTATTGAGCAGATAACAATCCAAGTCACCATCCCGATCGTAATCAAAGAAGGCGGTTTGGATCGAAAGGCCGGTTATATCTAAACCATACTCAGCTGACTGCTCCACGAAAGTGAGGTCACCCTGGTTGATGAACAGTTCATTGTTACGGTTTTTACCTTCTGGCTTTCCCGCTTTACACACGTAGATATCCAGTAGGCCATCGCCGTTGATGTCCATCATATTCACACCTGCCGACCACACATTAGGGCAAGCGACTCCGGCTTGCTCGGTAATGTCTTCAAACTCAAGATTACCTTTATTGAGATAGAGCTTATTGTCAACGAGGTTGCCCGAAAAGTAGATATCCAGTAAGCCATCGTTATTGATGTCTCCCAGCGCTACTCCACCACCATTATAGAAGTTGCGGTAGGTGTAAGGATTGTATTCCTCCGTATAGCTTAAGTCATTGGAAAATGCCACCCCGGTTTGGGCGGGATCAAGGGCACTAAATAGAGTTGGAGTCTTTTTCGTGTCGCCGCAAGAAAAACAGCCTAAGAGAAGGAATAAACAGATGATTACCACAAGTGGATTACTCCGGTGACGAACCTTCCTGTACTGCTGTTTTGACGCCCTTACTATACCTCTCTTCTGCGACTGGATCGGGGAGTACTTCTTCATACTTTACTTTACCCTAGAAAATCCCGCAATGATGTACCCAAAAACGGATAGAATGCCGAATAAAGGGATGCTGAATTGCGGTAGCATAAAGATACGGCCCAATTCCTCGTTCTCTAAATATTGAAGGCCTAATGATAGTGCAATTTGCGTTGGAATGGCAGATTACGACAGTAGATTGATACTTCAGTGCCCCACGCCACCTAATCGGCTTGAAAACAGTGTAGTATTTGACATTCAGAAGACGATTCTTAAGGGCTAGTAACCCGGATTTTGGGTCATACTAGGATCGGTATCAAGAATGACCTGAGGAATAGGAAAGACATTTCTGTATTCCGCGGAAGCTGGCTTTTCCCACCAGGCATCATTAAACTTACCAAAGCGAATGAGGTCCGTTCGCCGTGCTGTTTCCTGAAACATCTCGCGCCCCCGTTCAGCGAGGAACTCCTCGGCAGTCAAGGTACCAGAATAAGTGGGCATACCCGCCCGCGCACGCAGGATATTCACATCCGACTCAGCGGCAGCCCAGCTGTTACCTAGTCGGGCTCGGGCTTCGCCACGGATAAGGTAGATCTCTCCCAAACGAATAATGGGAAAGTCATTTTCCATAGCACGCTTACCGTAGAGCTTAAAGCTAAACTTAGCGGCCCGTGCGCCAGCCTCACGTAGCGTATTAGGCGCCAACTCGTTTACTTCCGGCGTGTAATTGAGTTCTATGTTATCATCATCTGATTGATAATCCAATAAAGCAGAACCGGTGAAGTCTAGCTGAGGCCCCACCAGAAAACTAGCTTTGTGGCGCAAGTCGTCAGTATTATAGGAATTGTAAAACTCTTCGACTGTAGCATATCCGTTCCAGGGCTGCTCATCCAGCTGCCAACTCAACTGACTGGAGCTATGCAAATTCATCTGAGCAAAATGCATCCCTATATTAGTAGTTTCGTCGTACCGGATGGTGAAGATATGCTCGGAATTCCCCTCGTTATTGGGGGCAAAGACAGCAGGGTAACCCTCCAGGTACTCCGGATCTGAAGAGACACCTAGTCTCCTGCCCAGGTTAATAACCCGACAGCCTTCTTTACAGAGCTGATAATAACCACTGTCAATAATAAAGTTCGCAGCAATCAAGGCTTCCTCATACCGGGGTACACCTGTATATACTTCAGCATTGAGGTAGAGCTTGGCCAAGAGTCCCAGCGCAACGTAACGATTAATAGTATGCGGTGGTTGATCTACCGGTAAAGCACTATTGCTTAGATCAATATCTGTATTCAGACCTGCGATACCTAAGGCGCCAAGTAATTCTTGCTCCACGAAATCGAATACTTCCTGACGGGAAGACTGAGATGGGTTAGGTGCAGTATCAGTAACCAATTTAACCCGGCCATACAGATCTAAAAGGCGCCAATAGTAATAGGCGCGCAGGGCCCGAGCTTGTGGTATCTCTTCTTCGTCTAACCAGTCATTTTCAAACTGCTCATTTACCGCATTAATCGCGCTATAGGTGATGCGCCAGGCACTGAGGATATTACTCGAATTGGGCGTCCAGGTATGCTGGTGCAAACTGGCCAAACTACCATTAGATGTCCAGTCACTGCCTTTGATACCGATAAACATTTCATCGGAAGTAACTTCCTGGAGCGTGAAATAGCCCCCATGATCAGCTGTCCCAGCACCACGTAGACTATGGTAAATATTCGGCACGGTTGAGACTGGTCCACTCCCCCAATCCTCAACTATTGACTCATCCCACTCGGTGATTTCACCCACCAGGTTTTCTTCAACTTCCGTGCAGCTTAGCAAACAGAGGAAGGGCAGCAAACAAAACATAAGCTCAGAGCGCCATTTCATAATTCCAGAGGTGTTACTTTTTCTATTTCTAAGTATTCGGACTAAAATTTCTACTTCCTATTTTCTAAATGATAAGCGAAGCCTTTCAACGTGCTTTGCAGGTATTCAATTACTTGTGAAATTTTCGCTTATCAAAATAGGAAGTAGAGAGTTCTTTACGTCCACTTATAAAGATAAGCAATCCCCTAAAAACAAGTATCCCGACTATTCCGTAATGGAATAGTCGGGATAACTTAATTTATGAGTTCAATACTCGAATTAGTACTGGTCAAAAATTAACTTCCCTCTTCTGATTCAGGACTTTAACTCGAAAACGCTCTTTATCAATCGCTAATTTCTTCGCTGTGTCACCGCTAAAGCTAAAAGCGACACGCGGTAAAATCCTGAAGTCGGGAATTAATTATTTGACGGCTATTAGTACCCAGGGTTCTGAGTCAAAGAACCGTTACTAGCATTGATCTGATTCTGAGGAATCGGGAATACATTTCTGAATGGATCAGATGCATCCTTCTCCCACCAAGTACCATTGTAGATACCCAAGCGGATCATATCCGTACGACGAGCAGTTTCCTGGAACATCTCACGACCACGCTCACGAGCGAACTCGTTTACGTCCATGCCGCTGGTATATTCAGCTGCACCGGCACGAGCGCGCAATACGTTCATATCAGGAATAGCGTCATCCCAGTTACCAGACAAACGAGCACGTGCCTCACCACGAGTCAGATAAAGCTCACCCAAACGTACGATTGGGAAGTCATTATCATGGTCACGACGGTTGAACTGCTTGAAGCTAAACTTAGCAGGACGAGCCCCCGCCTCACGTAGTGAGTTAGGAGCCAACTCGTTGATCTTAGCAGTATAGTTCAACTGGATATCATCATCATCAGATGCGTAATCCAAGATCGCAGAACCACCGAAGTCCAACTGAGGACCTACGATGAAGTTAGCTTCCTTACGAGCATCACCATCAGCGTAAGAGTTGTAGAACTCTTCCAAAGAAGCATAACCATTCCATGGCTGCTCATTCGTGTTCCAAGTAAACTGGCTAGAGTAGTGCAGGTTCATCTGCACGAAGTTCATGTTAGGACCATTTACTTCGTCATATTCTACTGACCAGATGTGCTCTGGATTACCTTCGTTGTTAGGTGCAAATACAGCAGCGTAACCTTCCAGCATTTCTGGGTCAGAAGCTACAGCAGCACGACGGCCTGGGTTGTCAACAGCACAACCAGCGCCACACAATGTGTATACACCACTATCGATAACGAAACTAGCAGCAGCAGCAGCTTTCTCCCACTGAGCAGTACCAGTGTACACCTCAGCGTTCAAGTACAACTTAGCCAAGATACCAAGTGCACCGTAACGGTTGATAGCGTAAGTAGTACCACCGTCAGCCAGTAAACTACTACTCAAGTCCATAGACTCAGATACTTCAGAAATACCCAATGCAGCCAATAGCTCGCTCTCTACGAAGTCATAAACTTCCTGGCGAGTTGCCTGTGGAGGATCTGGATCAGTGTCAGTTACAATCTTAACGCGACCGTACAGGTCAAGTAGACGCCAGTAGAAGTAAGCACGTAATGCACGCGCCTGAGAAGTTTCCTCTGCCGTTAGGTCTCCACCACCGATAACACCGTTTACAGTACCAATAGCGTTATAGGTCTGTACCCAAGTACCATCTACGAAGGCGTGGTTTGCGCCATATGTGTGCTGGTGTAGCTCGATCAAGATACCACCGTCGAACCAGTCACCACCCTTGGCAGCGATACACATTTCGTCAGTAGTAATTTCTTGAATAGAGTAGTAACCGCCGTGGTTGGCAGTACCAGCATTTCTAAGTTCTGCATAAGATGCTGTTAGCGGGCCAGCGCTTGGACCACCACCGCCACCCGGAATACCGGGAACTACAATGTCTTCAGTGATATCGCCTACCAAATCTTCTTCAAGATCGGTACATGCAACTAAGCCAAGAGCTACACCAAAGAACATGAAGTACTTTAAAAGCTTATTCATTGTCTTCTAAAATTTACTAATGGTTAGAAATTAAGATTAACTCCAAGTGTAACCGTACGATTATTGAAGTAGCTATAACGACGATCGATACCTGGGCTAAGAGGGTCTGGATTGTTGAAGTCAACAACTTCACCGTTATCAGAGGAACCGAAGTCAACCAAAGATGGCTCAGGATCAGTACCTGTGTAACTTGTGATAACGAATAAATTCTGACCCGTCAAAGATACAGTTAACCCGCGAACTGTGCTACCTGCACCGAAATCAAAGCGTCGTGCAATTGTCAAGTTGTCCAGTTTGAAGAAGTCTGCCTTCTCCACATACAGATCACTAAACTGAGCAGACGTCAATTCAGGAACACGTAGTTCGGTATTCACATAGTTATAAGAAGACTGTGTAGCGATAACTGGCTCGTAGAAAGCACGGAAAGTGTTCACCAAGCTGTGACCTACGGCACCACGGAAGAATGCGTTAACCGACCAGTCGCCGATTGTTACTTGGTTGGTCCAACCAAATTCCAGATCAGGAATACCATTACCAGCTACGACGAAGTCAGCATCTGGGTTCAAAGCTTGGTCCGCACCAGCGATGATTTGACCATCACCGTTTACGTCTTCGAATTCAGGAGCACCGTTCTCAGCAACACCGGCGAATACAGGCGCCCAAATCTGACCAATCTCTTCACCTTCACGGATCAGGATCATGTTGGTACCATTCTGACCAGGAGCACCCAAGTTAGCACGTACTTCCTGAGGAATTACATACTCCTCC
>JBCBWU010000129.1:0-20928 GCA_039816955.1 Bacteroidota bacterium | reverse complement strand
GTACCGCTTACGAAACTTACTAGGATTTTCACTAGTAACCTTCTTAAAAACCCGATTGTAATACGAAAGACTCTCAAAGCCTGATAAGTAACACGCCTCACTCACACTTTTTCCCTTCATTAAGTAGCGCTTCGAATGACTGATACGGTAGCGATTTAGGAACTCAATGAAGGTATACTTTGTCATTTTCTTAAAGTACCGGCAAAATGCTTCTTTGGTCATAAAGCAGGTTTTTGCAATCTCCTCCAACTCAATCTTCCTGTGGAAGTTGTTGTCCACAAAGGCATAGATTAACCGCAAACGCTCCTGTTCTCTATGGCTGTAGGTATTGCGGTAGGGTTTCTCATGTAGCAATTCAAAGCTGCTTACCTGCGCCAGTAGCTGTAATATTTCTGTTAATTGGAGGTACTGCTGGAAGGGGGCGAGACCCTCTAGTGCAAATAGCTTTTCGCCAATGGTGTTTTTGTTCTTTCCTTGAAACGCAATTCCTTTTTTTGAGGTCTCCAATAACTGCTGGATAGCGCCCAGTTCGGGCGTATTCGCAAAATGCCCTTCCACAAACTCTTTTTTCAAGTGGACTACCGCCTTCTGATAATCAGACTGTACACCGTAGTCAAAGTTGAGGTGGGGAATGTTAGTGCCAATTAGGACCAAGTCACTTTCCTCATAAGTTGAAATGTGATCGCCCACGTGCCGAGTACCGTTAGCCCCTTTGATATAGACTAATTCGTACTCTGGATGAGAATGCCAAAAAAACAAATCGCTCAATCGCGGATTGAACATCATACTGAAGGAGCGATCATCCTGACTGGTGATGGTTTCAAGTTGAACCTTCATTTTAAGACATTATTGAAATATAAAGTGTTCTAAATTGTCAAAAATATCAATATTGTACAAGTAGCTACTAAAAACGATAAAATACGTCCTGATTTCCTACCGCAACTTTGCCTTATTGTTCAAATAAATCATGTAGACCATGGATAATCATCAAACTATAGCAGCTACCGACATCCCTGACAACCAGCACAAGAAAATTCCTGGTAATCCATCTACTGCTAAGAGTAGTACTGTGCAACTGAGGCAAACTGCTACCCCTGACTCACTCCGCGTGCTCAGTATGGAAGACTGGGAGTTTTGGAAGCATAACGGCTATGTGATCATCAGACAGGCGGTCTCTCCCGAACAGGCGCAGCAAACGGCCGACTTTCTGTGGGAATTTGAAGAAAAGGATGCGAACAATCCTGAAAGTTGGTACACCGCTCCCCGAGCAGAGATACAGATGAAAGAGCTGGCCGGAACGGGTATGGTAGAAGTATACAACAATCAATACCTGTGGAACAACCGCCAAACCCAGCGCGTCTATGATGCCTTCGCAGATATTTGGGGTACGGAAAAACTGTGGGTCACCATCGACCGCGCCAATCTCAACTTTCCTATTCGCCCCGGATACGAATACAAAGGGTTCATTCACTGGGATTACGATCCGGAAACTAAACCTCAGAATGTACAAGGCGTCCTGGCGCTAGCCGACCAAACGGATGAAACGATGGGGGGCTTTCAGTGTATTCCGTGGCTGTATCGTAACTACGACAGCTGGAAGCTAACCCAACCAGATGAACGGAATCATTTCCAACCGGATACGACCGGTTTGGAAAGCCATCTGGTAAAAGTACCTTTGAAAGCTGGCGATTTGTTGATCTTCAATAGTTCGCAACCCCACGGAATTCGCCCCAATAACTCTGGAGATAAAGTTAGAATTGCCCAGTACATTTCCATGATGCCCGCCCAGGAGGACAATCAGGCTTTACGGGAATGGCGCATCAATTCTTGGAAGAATAGGGTGGCACCTGAAGGCTACGCTTTCCCCGGAGATCCCCGAAACTGGGAGCAGACCAAATACGAACAGGCTGACCTATCTGAGCTGGGAGAAAAATTATTAGGCCTTAAAAATTGGTAAGCATTGGATTTACAACTCGAAGGTAAAACCGTCTTTATCAGCGGCTCGACAGCAGGAATTGGCCTGTGCACCTCCAAGATCTTTTTGCAAGAAGGAGCCAAGGTGTACATCAACGGTCGTACAGCCTCAACGGTAGAGAATGCGGTTTTGGACCTAAGGGCTGCTTTTCCTGCTGCTGAGGTAGATGGCATTGTTGCTGACTTTGCCGATGCTACGGCTGTTGACGGATTAATCAGGCAGTTGCCGCACATCGACGTTTTGGTCAACAACGTAGGTATTTACACCTCACAATCCTTCTTTGAGACCAGTGATGAGGACTGGCAGCGACAATTTGAGGTCAATGTGATGAGCGGTGTACGCCTGGCCAGGCACTGTTTACCCCAAATGCTTAAACAGGACTGGGGGCGAATTTTATTCATCTCCAGTGAATGTGCCACGCTGGTTCACGCTGATTTGATCGCTTACGGTACCACTAAAGCTGCTATGCTGGCTATTTCGAGGGGATTGGCCCAACTGACCAAGGGGAGCAATGTGACCGTGAATACTGTTATGCCGGGTTCAACCATGACGGCCGGCGCAAAAGACTTTTTGGCTAGTTTAGCAGCGCAAGAAAACAAAACCATTGCTCAGGCTGAAGTGGATTTCTTTCGTGAGGTCAGGACTTCCTCTTTGTTGCAAAGATTTGCTACCGAGGAAGAGATTGCTAACAGCATTGTCTATTTTTCGAGTCCGCTTGCCGCAGCTACCAATGGGGCCACCATTAAACTGGATGGAGGTAGCACGGGCGGGATAATTTGAAAACCTGACTAATTTAACGCTTACTTTAGGTCTTTGCTGCCGGATAAACTGTCAATATGAATTTAACTAATACATTTTTTATCAAGCTGCTTTTTATTCTGCTGGTATTTACTGCTTGCCAGGAAACGCAAGAAGCTGCACCACAAGAAGCAGAAACGACCACTAGTATGGATGAAGCTGAAGTAAAAGAAAAACTACTACGCCACGTCGTTATTTTCAAGTTCAACGATGACTCCAGTGAGGAAGACGTTAATCGCCTCAACGAGTCATTTAGTGCTCTGCAGGATGCTATTCCGGTGATCAAAGATTTTGAGTGGGGCATTAATGATAGCCCGGAAAACTTCCATCAGGGTTTTACCCAGTGTTATTTGCTCACCTTCGCTTCGGAAGAAGATCGCGATAGCATCTATACGCCGCACCCCGCGCACCAGGCCTTTGTAGCCAGCCTTCAGCCGCACGTGGAGAAGGTATTTGTGGTAGACTACTGGACCAACCCTTAGATTCTACTTTTGACTTTTGAAGATGGAGGTTGACTATTTTCCAGGTCGCTGTTTATCGCTATTCTAGTCAGTATAGGGTAGAGGGTATAAGGTAGAAAGACATTAAGCACGTCCTTCTACTTTCTACGTTCTACCAAAAAAAGTAGAAGTAAGATAGAGCTATTTGGGCCTGACCTCCTTTAAACTAGCGAACATGAATTATTTAGACTTTGCGGTAGTTGCGATCTACTTTGGCATCATACTATGGATCGCGCGTTGGGCGGCTTCAGCCAAAGAGGATCGGGAGTTTTCCTCTGTCGACTATTTTCTGGCGGGGAAGAATCAGGGGTGGCTGGTAATTGGGGCTTCATTGTTTGCCTCAAATATTGGTTCTGAAATCATTCTTGGTGTTTCGGGAGCAGGAGCGCGGGCGGATATGCCAATGGCTAATTTTGAAATCCTGGCCTCGCTTGTGCTCATCCTCTTTGGCTGGGTATTTGTGCCTTTTTATCTGCGTTCCGGTATCTATACCATGCCGGAGTTTTTGGAAAAAAGATATAACAGTGCTTGTCGAAATTACCTGTCGGTGGTTTCGATTTTGGCGTATATCATCACTAAGATTTCCCTTATCATCTTTGCGGGTGCGCTGGTATTTGAGGTGTTAGGTATTCCATTTTGGACGGGTGCTATTATTACAGTAGTTGCCACCGGTTTCTACACCGTTTTGGGAGGCTTGAAGGCCGTGATTTACACGGATATGGTGCAAGCTTTTATCCTGATCTTGGGAACGGTGGTTGTATCCCTATTTGGCCTGCAGTAACTGGGTGGCTGGGATGGATTAATGGAAACACTTTCTATGGCATCCCTGGAAGAAGGTAAACCTAGCGTCAACCAGTTCTTCAACCTCTGGCGGCCGAGGGAGGACACCAATTATCCCTGGACGGGAATGCTGTTTGGCGCACCTATTCTTGGCGTTTGGTACTGGTGTACAGATCAGTACATTGTACAACGTGCCCTTTCTGCTAAGGATGTCAGTAATGCGCGGAAAGGCGCTTTGTTTGCGGGCTACCTAAAGCTGTTGCCGGTATTTCTTTTCTTTATTCCCGGTGTCATTGCCTACGCTATGCTACAGAAAGGTATGATCAGCTTTTCGCTGGAGGATGCCGATCAGGCACTACCTGCGTTGATTACTCAAGTCTTACCGGTGGGGATTAAAGGACTGGCCATTGCGGGCTTGCTGGCAGCTTTGATGAGTTCACTGTCTTCCGCCTTCAATTCAAGCTCCACTTTGCTCACCATTGATTTCTACCAAAAGATGCGCCCCGAAGCTACAGAGCGAGATTTGGTTCGATTTGGACGGCTGGCTACCGTTGTATTGGTGGTGCTTAGTTTGGGGTGGATTCCCTTTATGGATGCTTTAATGGGCGGTGGCATATTCCACTACCTACAGAGCATTCAGGCCTATATTTCTCCACCAATTGCTGCGGTATTCCTGTTCGGCCTATTCTTCAAGTGGATCAACGCCCGTGGCGCAATTGTGGCCTTGTGGACAGGTTCCGCGATTGGTGTATTCCGTCTGGTAATGGAATTTATGCGCAATAACAAAAGCATTACTGTTACAGCAGATGGTGCCCTTGCTTATTTCCTGGACATCAATTTCCTCCACTTTGCTTTGTTCCTGTTCTTGTTCTGTTCAGCACTTTTGATGCTGGTGAGTAAAATGACTACGCCACAACCAGAAGCCTCTTTGGCGCTGGTTACCTTCCAGAAAAAAGCAAGTCCAGTTTCCTTTAAGTGGACGGCAGATGTTGTGTTGACGGTGGTGCTGGTGGTACTGGTACTCCTCCTTTGGTGGTTGTTTAGTCCACTGGGTATTGGCTAAGGGTTAGTTGTTAATTTTTTGAGCGAGTAAATCTTACTTCGCTATCGTGAATGAGTTTGAGGCACAGTTCTTGCCCAGACTCATTTGCTTTTGGGCAAGTCCACCGGCTTGCATTTTTTTGGACTTTTTCGTCGTAGCGGGTAGGGTATTTCTCCCCTTCCTCTTTCTACCACAAACAAAGCCTAAAAACATGAGATCTTTAATCCCACTGGGGTTACTGATCTGGGGTGTAGCGCCCTGGATCAGCGCCCAAACCTATTCCGATTATCTGGGTGCCGGGCATAACGACGGCATTACCGTAACGAGTAGTCATCAGGAAAACGCGAACGAGGATGGTGGAACTTCCGTAGACGGTTTTCCCATCTCTGATCCGGATTTGCTGGCGGATGCTTCCCGCTTCTTAGCGCAAGCTACCATCGGCTACGATTATGAAACCATCCAGATGGTGGCCGCCATGGGTTACGAAGCATGGCTGGATGAGCAAATGAATTTGCCTGCCGAACCTACCTTGCCCATCGGTTATTTCGTTGAAAATCAATTGGCCGGCGAGGAGGTTACTTTTGGTGGAGCTACTTTCCGATCGGCCTGGCTTAACCAGGTACTGCGTTCGCCTGATTTGTTGCGGCAGCGCATGAATTACGCTCTAAGCCAGGTTTTTGTAGTCTCTGCCTTCGGGAGTGACCTATTCGAAGATCATACCATCTTGTCCAGTGGTTATTTTGATTTACTGGGGCAGCACGCTTTTGGTAACTATCGTGACTTGCTCTCAGCGGTTAGCCGTCACCTCTCGATGGGGGTTTACTTGAGTCATTATAATAACCCCAAGTCTGATCCGGCCAACAATATCCATCCCGACGAAAACTACGCGCGGGAGGTTATGCAATTGTTTTCCATTGGCTTGTACGAGCTTAATAATGACGGAACTCGTCAATTAACGCCGGACGGCAACTTTATCGCTACTTATAATAATGATGACATCCGCGAGTTCGCCAAGGTTTTTACCGGTTTTGGGGTAGGTGGCCCAGGAGGTCAATTTGGTGCAGATATCTGGGAAGTAGTGGAGGATGGCGGCAACTACCCAATGACCATGTTTGAGGAGTGGCACGAGCAAGGGGAGAAGCGCCTCTTAAACGGTATGGTAGTCCCGGCTGGTCAGACTGGTCTGCAGGACTTTGAAATGGCCATGGACAATTTGTACCAACACCCCAATGTTGGGCCTTTTATTGGCAAAGCACTCATCCAGTTTTATGTAAGTTCTAATCCTAGCCCTGCCTATGTTGATCGAGTAGCTACTGTTTTCAACGATAACGGACAAGGGGTGCGCGGAGATATGGGCGCGGTACTAAAGGCTATTTTACTTGATCCAGAAGCCCGTGACTGTGCAGCCATTTCCAACCCCACAGCGGGTAAGTTGCGTGAGCCTATTATTCGGTATATGCATTTCCTACGTTCCTTTAATGCCGATAATCCTGCTGGTATCTTCTTGGATCCACTTTTTACCTGGGGAGAGAACGTCGGGCAGATTCCCATGTTCGCCTCCAGTGTATTTAATTTTTATCAACCTGAGTTTCAACCTAACGGACCCATTGCGGAGCAAGACCTGGTGGCACCCGTCTTTCAAATTCACAATTCGTCCAGCTCTATCGGTTACATCAATATGGTGAATTCGTGGACTTTCGAAAACTATCCGCTAGATGATCTCACAGAAGATGTGAATGCGGAAGGAGCTAATGTCCAATTGGCAACCGCCTTAGATTACACCGATGAAATTGCGCTGCTGAGTGATCCAGTAGAGATAGTAGACCGACTCAATATTTTGCTGGCTGCCGGTCAATTATCTACCAACACGCAGGATGTCATCGTTACCGCGCTACAAAGCACAGAGATCGAGGAGGATCGCCTTCCACTCGCTATCTACCTGGTTCTTATCTCACCTGATTTCGCCATCTTAAAATAGTCCTTCTTTGGATAGCATGGTGGACAAGCATAAAATGAAATGAAAAAGCGACCTATGGGAGCGTTGAATTTCATTTTTGATTGTCAAAAACACCAGGCTAGGCAAAGAATCAACATAACAGATATGTCGCACGATCATAAACATATAAGTAGACGCAAGTTTTTGGGTACGGCCAGTTGTGCTGCCATTGGTACCACTACTTTCTTCTCAACGCTTTTTAACTTAGGGATGGCCAATGCGGCTGCTTCCCGCACGGCTAAGTCTGCCGTTGCACTAGGAGGAGGGGATTACAAAGCCATGGTTTGCATTTTGCTGGCTGGTGGCAATGATTCCTTCAATATGTTGGTGCCGCGTACCGGTAGTGCTTATGATGCCTACAGCATTACGCGTTCCAATCAGGCGCTGGCTCAAAACTCCTTGCTCCCACTTACTCCATTGGTAGGGGGGCAGCCTGATTTAGGGGTGCATCCAGCTATGCCGGAAGTGCAGCAGATGTTCGACAGTGGTCGCCTGTCCTTTGTATCTAATGTAGGTACGCTGGTGCAACCGACTACACGCGAGCAATTCTTTAGTGAATCTGTGCCCTTACCCTTAGGCTTATTTTCTCACGCAGACCAGATTCAGCAGTGGCAGACTTCGGTGCCCAATTCCCGCTCTGCGTTCGGTTGGGGTGGGCGTATGGCAGATATTCTGCAGGATATGAACGCCAATCAGAATATCTCCATGAGTATTTCCCTTTCGGGGCGTAATGTGTTCCAATCCGGCAACCAAACGGCAGAATACACTATTCGCCCTAGCGGAACTGGAAGTATTGGTATTGACGGTTACGATGGCCCAGATATGATTGATCAGATTCGGACTACGGCAGTCAATAGTCTGATGGAAGAACAGTACACCGATGTGTTCAAGCAGACTTATGCCGGTGTTGTCAAGAATGCGCAGGATGCTCACCAGCAATTTAGTTCTGCCATTGGAGGTGTAAACCTTGCTACCACTTTTTCTCCTTCCTACTTGTCGCAAAGCATGGGGATGGTGGCTAAGACCATTGCTGCCCGGGAGACTTTAGATGTGTGCCGGCAAACCTTCTTCATCACCTTCGGCGGCTGGGATCACCACGATGAATTGCTGAACAACCAGAATGCCATGCTGGGTGTGGTGAGTAAGGCGCTCGGTGAGTTCAATGCTGCCATGAATGAACTAGGCTTAGCAGATAAGGTGACCACTTTCACCATTTCCGACTTCGCGCGTACACTCACCTCTAACGGTAATGGTACCGACCACGGTTGGGGAGGTAATACCATCGTAATGGGAGGCGGTGTAAACGGCGGACAGATCTTTGGCCAGTATCCTTCTTTGGCTTTGGACAGCATTTTGGATGTGGGCAATGGTGTGCTCGTCCCCACTACATCTACGGATGAGTATTTCGCTGAGTTGGCCCAGTGGTTTGGGGTTACCAATAGTGACCTGACCAACATCTTTCCAAACCTGCTCAATTTCTACACTCCTGGTGGTACGCCGCCCATAGGCTTTATGCAGGTGTAGAATCGTCCATTTTCAACTTTTCAAAACTGTCAAGATGCAACACGCTAAATATAAATCCTTGCTGCTCCCTATACTATTGCTCTTGGGAATAGCACAAGCATACGGCCAATGTGCCGATCCCGATGCGAGCATTTGGGAAAATACCTGGCATTCCTGTGAAGAGGCTACCAGTCCTAACCCAGACCGAGGGGAGGGACACTGGGTACAATACGATTTTGGGCAAATCTATACGCTCTCCACTACTCATGTGTGGAACGCCAATGCCGCTGATCGACTTACGGAGGGCTTTCAGGAAGTGGTCGTTGATTATTCCCTCGATGGTGAAGAATGGCTCACCCTTGATACCGTCAATTTTGCTCAGGGAACGGGGCAAGCTACTTACGGTGGTTTTACGGCCTTTGATTTTGCCGGAGATTCCGCTCGCTACGTTTTACTGACGGCCTTAAGCAATTATGGCCACCCCAGCTGCTACGGGCTCGCCGAGGTGAAATTCAATCTCACCTTGAATATGTCCGGAGATCCTGGTGAAGGCGATGATGATGACGATGACGAAGAGTGCTACGCACCGACATTCTCTACCGCTTTTGTACTGAATTCAGAAGAAGTATTCATCCTCTGGGAGTACATCGGTGGGGCAGAACAGATCACCTTCCGTTACCGAGAAGAAGGGGGCGAATGGGTAGACGTCGAACTGGAGGAGGAAGAGCCGGAGGTCTTTTTAGAAGGCCTGGAGCCAGAAACCAATTACGAATACCAGGTTGGTATCGAATGCCCTGATGATGATCTAGGCTACGGTCAAATCTTCTACTTTACTACTACCGCGGAATTGGAAGAGTGTGAAGCACCACTGGTATCCAATTGGATTTACTTCGAAGACGAGGATTATCTACTGATCTCCTGCAATGAAGTACCGGATGCGGAGGGTTACATTTTGCGTTTCCGTGCAGAAGGTAGCGACGATGCTTGGCAAGAAATCCAAAGCGAGGAGAATTTCTGGGGCATTGATGAGTTTGACGGAGCAACAATTTATGAGTACCAAGTCAGTGCTATTTGTCCAGATGGTAATACGGAGTTTTCCGAACTCTTTATCCTCAATATTGATGACCTGGTAGATACACAGGATCTAATTGCAGTTGCGGACCTGCGACTTTTCCCCAATCCGACACGAGACGTGGTCAACCTGGCTGTTACCACACCGGATAGTGGGCAATTGGACATTCGGATTTTCAATTTGATGGGCCAGTTGGTATTGCGAGAAGTACATCAAGTGAGCAGCGGCCGCCAAGGGCTGGTGCTACCAACAAGAAAACTAAGTTCTGGAGTCTATACGGTGAATGTGTACCAAGAGGGGAGTGGCCCGTTGGGGGTTCACAAGCTAATAGTGGCCAAGTAACCCTTTTTTGAGTGCAAGACCGATTTGAGTGGTCCTGTGGCAAATCCCTTCCGCCGCAGGGCCTTTTTGTTTTGGGAGGTTCGCGCTGCTGCGCTCACGGTTGTAGCTCGCAAGCTCGCGGGGGAGGCTCGCTGCACTCGCGGTTGGAGCTCGCTAGCGTTCGCGGTTTAGGCTCGCGTTGCTCGCGGTGAACGTTCGCTGCGCTCACGGATAAGCTCGTTCCCCCCGTGAGCAAAGTAGGCTCTAAATTGAAGCCTAAGCATCTGGTTAACTCAATGGAATCGGTGCACAATACTATCTACAGGATAAAGGCCGACCTCTCATAAGGTAAATATCATTGGAGCCTTTGCGTGCAGATCTAGAGATAGGCGAACAGAGATTCACACCAGGCTGTGTAGTCCGCGCGGAGACATATTCATGCTAACAGTCTTCTTCCGCAGAACAATATGTAGACGTATCAATTACCCTTCTATCTGTAATGGTTTTCATGGCGGCAGCCGTATGTAATTATACCCCTAATTTATCTTCGATTGGTGCAGACGCGAGATTTAGGCGTTGCCAAGCAAATCTTCGTAGTGGAAATGGTAGTTAGTGAAATTTCAGAAGTGCGGTTTGAATCGGTCGGATTTAAAAAGGAATTTGGCTTCCAATTATTGAGATTGGAAGATGTTTTCTATCGTGAGCCCTCCTCGGAAAGGCACCCCTTCAAATCATCCCGCATCAATTTCTTCACCATTATTCTGGTCACGGAGGGTGAAATGACCCACGAGGTGGATTTTACCAAGTACAAAATGACCAAGGGGGACTGCATTTTCATTTCCAAAGGACAAATCCACAAATTTGATCCATCCCCTGTTTACAAGGGGTATGGTCTTGTTTTTACCGAAGCGTATATGCTTCATTACATATCACCATCGGCTTTATCGAAGATCAGCTTCCTATACAATAATCATTTATCCCCCTTAAACTTTAACGATGATGGTGATCTGGATGATCTCATCAGAACAATGAAAAAAGAGTTTTCTTACGAACTAGGTAGTATCAAAGCGGATGTGGTAGCTTCTATGTTAACGGTGTTCCTGTTGAAAGCCCAGTTGAGGACCGGAGATGTCTTAAGAACCAATAGGAGAGACCATCAACAATTTACGCGATTTCAAAACTTAGTGGCTTCCAAGTATATGGAAACCCGGAAAGCCAGACAGTATGCTGCTTTACTAAACATGACGTACAAGCAATTAAATGAAGTCTGTAAAGTAATTACCAGAAAGACGGCCAAAGAATACATCGACGCCTACGTCGCACTAGAAGCCAAACGCCGGCTGGCATTGACGGAGTTGTCGGTTAAGCAGATTGCTTTTGAATGTGGGTTTAGCGAAGCAACGAATTTTCTGAAATTCTTTAAAAAGGAAGCCGATATTACTCCTAAACAATTCAGGGCAACGAAGACTTAAAGCGGAAGGGCCTCATTCTATCCGCCCTAAAACGTGGTCCTTTATAGCAATGTTCTCACTGTTGTGAAGCGTATTCTCGGGAAGAGTCGAATACCTAACTCATTTTGACCATAGAAAGCTTTTCTTTCACCTTTTTCTAGAGGGGGCACCCACGTATTTTTGAGATATCACTTGGTGTTAGTACTAACCACTCCTATTCTTTTTAACTTGAAAAATCACAAACACTGTGAAAAAGCCACCTCGTTTTAATTACGCTCTTAAAACGGTAAGTCTTATCTTTTCGCTACTAGCCTTAGGGAGTCTTACCACTTTTGCCCAGGAAGATTCGGCGGGAGACCTGCTTGCTATGATGCCTGATCAACTAAGTAATGTAGGCACTGGGCAAGCCATCAGCTACGAACCGTATGACCTGGCTAAATTTACCCGCGACATGGATCGTTATCCCGCGGCCACCCCTCCAGCAGGATCATTTAATCAACACGGAGAACTGGAATTCTTGGGCGATAATGTCTTTGGGATTCACTGGTTCGTGGAAGTAGAGGGTTCGGTATGGCATTTTGTTACTGCCGGATACCCTCATAAGACTCCAATTTTAATGGTTCATGGATTCCCCGAGTCCTGGTACGGATTTCATGATCAAATGGCTGATTTAGCCAGGGACTATTACGTTATTGCGGTGGATCAATTAGCCTATGGGCAGTCCGATAAGAGCTTAGATCAAGACTTGTCGCACCAGGGAGTTGCTGAGAGTCTGGTGAAACTAATGGACAAAATAGGCATCGAACAGTTTGATCTGGTGTCACACGACCGAGGGAGCTGTATTGCCGATAATATGATGGGAGTTCCGGGCACGAACGAAAGAGTGACCAACTGGGTCAGAATGCAGCAGTCCTTTAATGAACCGCATGGTCGACCGCGACCTTCTCACGAAAATTTGGCACACGCTGAGAATTATAAAGATGGTACTATGATAACGGCTACTTATAATTCTGCTTGGGTATCCATGCAAATCGAACCCGCTCATATGGACCGGATTTACAAAGAATTTGGGACAGAAGGAATCGCTGATGCCGTGGCCGTCACATACGATACAAGTTTTGACAGAGAACTAGATCATCGAATGAATAATCTAGTACAGCATATGACGATGCCCATCCTCTTCCTACAAGCGACCAAAGACCCGGCGCAAAGGGAAGAAGAATACGCAAGGTCACCAGAGTTTGTTAAGGACGGATACGTTCAGTTCGTCGATGCCAACCACTTTTCGGCTATGGAAGCACCAGCCGAAGTTTCGCAGATGATAAGGGACTTCATAGAAGGTAAGCGCCCACCTAAGCTTATCGTTGACTAATTATCCATATCTAAGCACTTCTATATACCTGTTGCGTTTCGAACTAGCTTCACTTTTATCTCGTAGTGGGCTGTAATCTCTTTGCCACGCTTTTCGTAGCGATACTACAGAAAGTCGTAAACGTGGCAGGTATAATTTCACCGGTTCTATCACATTAGAGCACAACGGGAATCCACATTATTATTAAAGAGAGGGCATAACCCTTTTGGGGCCTATTGTAATGTGCCTTTTGTGGTTGATTTGGTAGTGGGGAGGTTTGACTTTTTCTAAAAATACCATTCATGCGATATCAAAATGGCTACTCTTATTGGAGGAGACATAATATAATGCTATTGGCACTATTCTTCACCGTAATTGGATACAGCCAACAGCAGACAGACCAAGGGGAGTTTGTGTTCAATTCCAAATTGCGCTTTTGGCATGCCGATGCTGAAAATTTAAAATTTTCCAATGCTTACACCTTTGGTACAAATTTTGGCTATTTAACCAAGTCCTACAAGGGATTCCAGGTTTACATTGAGGGAGAAAGTGTGGTTGCTCTTACGCCCGATTTATTCTTTGACGGAATAAATGGTAATGTCGATCGAACCAATGTGACCGACGTTGAAACCCTGGAATTAAATAAAATGCGGGTTTCCTACAATGATACCATTAACCAGACCGCTTTACAGTTAAAAGTCGGTCGGCAAGCGGCCATTGTCGAAGATGAGCGCTTTATCGGCAATGTCTCTGCCAGACAGGATGATCAGACGTTTGACGCTGCCATGTTCAAATTGCAAAATGATCAAAAGGGCTTATCCTTTGAATATGCCTACATGTACAAGATCAATCGCTTGCTGGCGGAAGTAGGTGATTGGCGTAGTGATTCCCATGCCTTTAGATTGGCATTTTACAAAAATAAGCTAGCAAGGGTCGGCTTATTTGCTCACCTTTTTGATTTTCAGGATGATGCACCTGCGCTATCCAATCAGACATTTGGAATTACCGTAGACCGGAGTGTGGTACCACGCGATAAAACGGCACTAACGTATAAGGCGGCCTTCGCCTACCAGCAGCAGTATGGAGATAATCCTACCGATTATGATGCGCTGCTTTTGAATGCGGAAATAGGTCTTGCTGTTCCGAATGCTGGTATCTTCAGTCTGGGCTATGAAGTGGCCACATCGGACGACGGCATAGCTTCCTTCCAATTTCCATTATCCACGGGGCAGCGTCTGCACCGCATATCTGACGTATTCATTAATCCGCCGGCAGACGGACTGCAGAACCCTTACTTCACAGCAGAATGTCGGAATATTGTGTGGGGTATCGGGGGCTGGTTGGGGTATCATACCTATTTCACCGACACGGAAGGCACTTTTCTGGGGCAGGAAATCGATGTGGTTTTATATCGACAAATTATTCCTGGTTCGCTGCGAGCAGAGTTAACCTACGGGTCTTTTTTCGCGGATGTAGATACTTACACGGATATAAATATCTTCTCTATTGACTTCGTATTTGAGCTGTAATTTTCTGCACTAAAACTTAAACTAAAGAGATGAATACTTTTTGGGACCAATGGCACCCCAAGGTGCTGACCTTATTGCGAATTATACTCGGATTTCTGATATTTTGGCATGGTACACAAAAGCTCTTTGGATACCCACCTGCCGAACATGGACAAGGAGAACTTTCCGGGCTGCTTCTGGTGGCGGGGGGGCTAGAGTTCATAGGAGGAATATTGTTATTCATTGGGCTTTTTACCCGTTGGACGGCCTTTGTTTTAAGTGGCATGATGGCGGTGGCCTACTTCATGGTTTTCTTCAGCAAAGCATTTCTTCCGATCGTCAATCAAGGGGAGCTATCCGTGCTGTATTGTTTTGTGTTTTTCTATTTGTTTTTTGCTGGTGGTGGAACGTGGAGTATTGATCATTATCTTAAAGTATCGAAACGATAGGATGAAATGGGAGACTCCAGGATTTTAGGTACTGTAATTTTATTGTTTGCCATGTTATGGTTGCCCATGGGCCAATACGATTTCTTAATTGATCATTGGATGAAAATTGGCACCTACGCTGTGCCGTTTTTGCTGATTGGCGCATTTTCGCTGAGTAAAGAAGCGTGGTTTAAAGACCATTTGAAGAATTATCGTTTCATCGCCATCATGATGTTGATTGCTTATATCATTCATCAATACGAAGAACATTGGATCGATTTATTTGGCAACTATTATGCCTTCTATGGATTTAATAATGATTTCATTCTTGGCAACTTAGGTGCGGCAGAATCTTCGATAAAACCACTCACCAAAGCAGCTATCTTTGTCATTAATACTTCCCTGGTTTGGTTGGTGGGGGCAATTGCTATTTGGAGAAGCCCCAAGCAGCTGTTTCCGCTCATCGCCATGGCAAGCATCATAGTGGTAAACGGAATAGTCCATGTTTTAGCCGGACTTATCAATTGGCAATATAACCCCGGAATACTCACTTCGATTATCATTTTTGTTCCGCTTTATCTTTGGTTTGTCAGGTATCTTATGGCACAATCGAAAGACTACAAGAATCAAATTATCGCCGGGCTTGTTTGGGCGTTCCTTGCCCATGTGATTATGGTTGCTGGCCTATTAATGGCAAATTGGTTTAACCTATTTCCAGAATGGGTCTATTTCATCGCATTAGTAATTTGGTCAGTGATACCATTAGGGTTCTTTAGAAATGGGATAAGCGCTTGATTGAATATTAAGCAAAGGTCATCACCTCCCAATATTTAAGGAGCTGACTGACCGCCAAGTATCATCATTCAAAATAGTTTCTAGGTGAAAATGTGAATTCACCACCGGTACATTTCACAGTGTCCATTTGGCATGGGCATTGCTGAGAGCGCCTTATCCAGCGCAATGGAATCACGTAGTCTTCCTGCATCCTTGCTCCTGCCTAGTACTACACCTTATCTATAAAAAGAACATGCAAAAGATCAAACAAGTCACGTTCTGCTTGTGCTTAACGGCTACATTCAGTTGCACCTACGCACAATCTCATTCGGACGCTGTTACCGAGCATCAGGGCGAACAACACAGCGAAGGTTATTTTGAGGTAATTGCCTCAATCATCAACGCCAATTCGTTCGAAACCGACGAAGGGAGCGTAGGAAATGAATTTCACCTCACGTACTGGTTTAACCACCGCTTTGCCAGCGGTGTATCGATTACTACCAAGTTAGAAGAAGAGGGATTATTATACGATACTGCAATTATCGGTAGTTGGAGTCCAGCGAAATGGATGACAACCAACGTCGGTCCCAACTTTTCCTGGGCCAACCCCCATAGAGAATTTGGAGTGTCCCTTTATCTGGAGGCTGAAATCAACTTTTTCGTGATTAACGAAATTCACATTGGTCCGGTCATTGGTATACTGGCAGGGAGCGAAAATGAATGGACACATGGATTTCACCTGGGCTTTGAGTTTTAGATTGGTGTATCGCCAACAGGAAAATTCTCAAAAATCCCGATATTTAAGAGAGTTGAACTTTAAACCTAACAAACCACGATGTCAGACCACGAGCGATCTAGCGAAGTAACAATTGAGGAGTTAAGCAAAAGGCTCTTGAAACTGGAAGCTAAAGCTGAAAAACGCGAGAAGAAACAGGCTAAGAAAGAAGCAGGCAAAGCGGCTAAGGCCAGTAAAAAAGTCGCTGCCGCCGCCAACTTGCAGCAGTTTGATACGCCTTCCGAGCCCCGGAAAGCCTTCGCCACATTCATGCGCAACTAAAACAAGCTGTACGTTAATGCCATCAATTTAATTGATCGTAAGGCCGCAATGATGATCCGCGTCAACTCGACTATCGTATCCGCAATCGTCATTTTTTTCGAGCACATTGAGGGAATTAAATTTGGCGTTTTTATCGGTGTTGTTATGATCCTATTTTCTTTTACCTCCCTAATGTTGGCCATCAATGCTTCGCGCCCTCACTTATTTTCTATGCTTAAGACTTACTTAGGAAAGGTACAACCAACCTATTCCAAAACAGAGGAAAGCATGTATACTGTTGGGTTCCATGCCGATATCAGCCTGGAAGAATACGAGGCAGCTTTTGAAAAGTTGGTGAATAGCCAGAGTCTGCAAATCGGTAATCAGGTCCGATCGATGTACCTGTTTGAGAAGCAACAGCGAAGGGCATTTACCCGAATCGAAATGTCTTATATTGCCTTCATGACCGGGTTTTCGATCACCGTAGTTGTCTTTATTATTGGTGCTCTAAAGCCCTTATTGAGTTAGAGATTACTTACTGCGGGCAAAAAGGAAAGACCGGCTGGTAACTTATCGAAGCATCTCCCACCTCGTGAATACTAGTGAGCTACAAGCGCGAGCAACGCGAGCATTGGCCGTGAGCGTAGCGAACTCCTCCCGCGAACGTCAGTGAGCTAAAAACCGCGAGTGCAACGAGCTTTCCCCGCGAACGCTAGTGAGCTTTAACCGTGAGCGCAGCGAACTCCCCCGCGAACACAGTGAGCCTCTCCCAAACAACAAATCCCGAACATGGCGTATTACCATATTCGGGATCAGGCCCATTTGGAAAACCAGGTAATTAATACCTTAGATTTCGCTCTGGCGCTGCTTGTTTTCGCGGTAGATTGCTTTCAGGGTTTCCTTACGACGCTTCACAGAAGGCTTCGTAAATTCCCGGCGGCTACGCAGTTCACGAATCACGCGCGTATTGATAGATTTGCGCTTGTAACGCTTCAGTGCTTTGTCGATGCTTTCGCCGCTACGAACGTCAATAATTAGCATAATTTCTGTCAGTTGTTAATTTAGCGGTGCAAATATACGCTTATTTTGCACTCTGGCAAGTGGCCTTGCTAATAATGATAAAAAACTCGCTATTGTGGAACCCAGTGCAGCCCATCTAAGCCTGAAATCCTTTTTTGATCCTATCGTTCGGATTCCCGAGGAACAATGGCAACAGTGCTGGCCTGCCTGGCAGCCATTCTCGGCGAAGCGGCGAACTATACTCACTGCAGCGGGGGAGCGCGAGCGCTATCTCTACTTCGTGATAGAAGGTATCCAAAGAGTATTCTTTTTGACGGATGACGGGGCCAAGGAAGCTACCCTCGTTTTTACTTATGCTCCTTCCTTAAGCGGGGTAGCTGACTCTTTTCTTGGGCAACATCCCTCTCATTTTTACCTAGAGACCTTAACTCCTAGTGAATTTCTTCGGATCTCGCACGAAAACTTCATAGAGCAATGCTTGGCTTTTCCGGAGATGAATCGTTTGGCCTTAGCCTTATCCGCTAGTGCTTTTGAGGGCGTCTTATTGCGCCAGGCAGAGTTGCAAACGGCAACTGCGGAGGAGAAGTTTCGTGCGCTACTCACGCGCAGCCCACACGTGCTAAATCTCATTCCACACAAGTACTTGGCTTCCTATCTGGGTATAGATCCAGCTACTTTTAGTCGACTCTTAGGAAAGGTCCGGCTTTAAAATCTTGACATCCCTCAAGTTTTATCTGCATGAGCCCCCCGTTCTTTGTGGTAACAAAAAGAAATAAGAGCCATGCCAAGCTTCAATAGCCAAGAATTAATCCAAGAACTTGATCATACCGTACGTCAAGGGATCACCCAAATAGAAGAACTGAAACAAAGATCACTTGATGCACTGCAAGCCGACCCACAGCAGGGCAAGTGGACAGCAGCGCAGCACCTTTTTCACCTCAATTTTTACGCCTCCTTTTATACCGAAGCGATGGAGGCATCCCTGGACCAAGCAAAGAGTAAACCGAAGGAAACTTTCCGGTCGGGTTGGTTAGGCAACTATTTTACTCAAATCATTGGCCCGGCAGAAGTGGATATGCCCTTGAAAACTAAGATGAAATCACCTGACAACGCCAAACCTCCTGCTGGTTCTGAGCTAGATGTTTATGCTCAGTTGGAAGCATACCTGGGCTTTCAGCACCGCTTGTTGTACTTGTTGCAGCGTGCCCAGCAAGTGGATTTGGGAGGGCATCGCGTATCTATTTCTATCAGCCGGTTTATTCGCCTTAAGTTAGGGGACACCTTCCGCTTTGTCGTTGCACACCAAGAACGTCATTTACAACATTTGGAACGCGCTGGTTACTTAGCGTCAGCGATTACAGCAGAAAAATAGTACTTTGTAGCACGGAGTGCTGCAACCCTAGCGCGTTTCTGCCCTCCTTACTTATACATTATCGCAACGCTCCTGGCCGACTCCCGTCGGCCAGGAAGAAGACTAGTCCTAGCTCTTGTCGACGGGAGTCGACAAGGAGCCGTGCACACTAAACACGCCATAAACGCTGCGATATGTTCCAAAATTACCTCAAGATTACCCTCCGCAACCTTGCTAAGAACAAGCTCTTTGTTTTTATCAATATCCTGGGGCTGGGAGTAGCCTTATCCTGCTGTATTGTTGCCTATCTCAATTGGGACTACAATGCTAAGTTTGACGCCAACTATGTGGATACAGAAGATGTATACCGCGTCAACTTTAAGCGTATTACCAATGGTGTACCCATTCAAAATGGCAACTGCCCCATGCCGCTGGCCAAGCAGATTGAAGGCAATTTTCCACAAGTAGAGGAGGTGGCGCGCGTAGTGCCTTTGAGTGGCAACTTTAAAGTGGGACCTGAGGTTTTTCGGTCGTCAGTTACCGCTGTAGATCCTAGCTTCTTTGAGCTTTTTCAGTTTGAGGTTCAATCCGGGCAATTGCTGAGTAGCGCCGATAAGCAATCTATTGTGATCAGTTCAGAGTTGCAGGAAAAGTACTTCCTTAACCAAGCTGATCCCGTGGGGGAATCACTTACCTATCTAGTGGGTGATCAAGAATTGATTTACCAGATAGTTGGAGTGTTTGCTAAGCCCCAGAAGAACAGCAGCTTTGCGGCGGAAGCTTATATTCCCTTTGATAATGCGCTGGAGGTACAAGAGTGGGAAGGTGACAACTGGGCCTTTTTCAATACGACCTTCTTACGCATTCCTGATGCCGGTAGCCTTGCCCAGGTGGAGCAACAGCTGCAAGCTTATGTAGAGGTGCAAAACAACGCCAAAGAAGATTACAAGGTAGATTCCTATTACCTAGATCCTTTCGTAGGTATGGCTGTACGCGCAGAGCGGGAGGATACCTGGAATCATTGGTTCCGCAATAGTCTTCCTGTCGCAGCTGCCGTATCGCCGGGTATTATGGCTTTTCTGATTCTTCTGATCGCCTGCTTCAACTTTACCAATACCTCTATTGCTATTGCCAACCGGCGAATCAAGGAAATTGGTATTCGTAAAGTGTTAGGTTCAGGGCGTCGAGCACTCATTCTTCAATTCATGGGAGAGAATACCCTAATGGTACTCCTTTCTCTACTGATGGGGTTACTAATCTCGGTTTTTTTCGTGCCGGCCTATAGTGCCATGTGGCCATTTCTGGAGATTAAGTTGAATTTGTTACAAAATGGAGAATTGGTCCTCTTCCTCTTAGGGCTCCTCTTGTTCGCAGCTTTAATAGCAGGAAGTTATCCGGCTTTTTACATCAGTAGCTTCCAACCTACTACCATTTTACGGGGACGGGTGAAATTTAGCGGTACAAATTCGCTGACCCGTATTTTACTCACTCTGCAATTTGCTATTTCTCTATTGGCCGTAATTGCCGGTTTTGTATTTGCCCAGAATTCTCGTTTTCAGGCGGAATACGATATGGGGTATGATCTGGATCAAACGGTAATTACTTATGTGAAAGACGAACAAGGTTACCAAAAGATGGTCAACCAGCTCCAAGGCTACGGTAAAATCAAAGAAATGGCCGGATCAGCCAATAGCATTAGTGCCTCCTGGTATACTGATCCTATTCGCTACAACAACAATGAGGAACTAGACGTCACCATCTTTGATATTGGCACCAATTACCTGCAAGCGGTCGGTGCTACGCTCATGGCTGGGCGAGATTTTGTGCCGAATAGCCGCAGCGATATGGAGAATTCCGTTTTGGTGAATCAGGAATTAGTAAAGACGATGGGCTGGACCGAGCCACTTGGTCAGCGGATTATCCTAAAGGACACCATTGCCCTAAATGTAGTAGGCGTTGTGAAGGATATCTATTTTAAAGGTGGTTTGTGGGATCCGATTGCTCCAACTTTAATGCGCTATG
>JBCBWU010000128.1:0-20931 GCA_039816955.1 Bacteroidota bacterium | reverse complement strand
AAGTTGAGACTCTGCGTAGCGGTATGGTTGCCTAAGTTATCCGTTGGGACATTAGTGAGCGCGGAGCCATCGCCGACGAAGTTTGCTGCGTTGACTGTTCCTGCGTTGGTAATGTTATTATTAGCCAAGTTGAGGTTTTGTGTAGCGGTATGGTTGCCTAAGTTATCCGTTGGGACATTAGTAAGTGCGGAGCCATCACCGACGAAATTTGCTGCGTTGATTGTTCCTCCGTTGGTAACGCTATTACCAGCTAAGTTGAGGTTCTGCGTTGCGTTATGGTTGCCTAAGTTATCTTTTAGTGGAG
Source organism: Bacteroidota bacterium (assembly GCA_039816955.1). GTDB lineage: Bacteria > Bacteroidota > Bacteroidia > Chitinophagales > Saprospiraceae > Lewinella. The sequence goes on along the minus strand of JBCBWU010000128.1, from coordinate 20,627 downwards.
CTAAATCAACGGTATAGTCGTTCTCCCCATCGTTTTCTAATGATAGCCGTAGGCTAGTGTTCGTGAGCTGAAATCGATCTACTCCTTGATCATCGTCTATCGGTATGGATGTCCAGGCAACACCACCGCTGCCGTTTGTGGAAAGGACTTGACCTGCGTTACCGTCGGTAGTAGGAAACGTGAAGGCATTGTTGATAGTGAAAGCCCCATTGAGTTCCATATTGCCATTCTTGTAAATGCGCAATGCATCCGACCGGTTAAGTTCACTCGTGCCATTACCGACAACCAATAGCCGATCACTTGCGTGGATCGCCGTGGCGGAACTGGGATTATACCTGGTGCTAAAAATTCCAAGGCTGGTTTCTCCAAAGGAAAAGGCCTCATTTCTGGTGCCAAAGGCCGTAGAATAAATTCCGCTTGCTGCACACTGATAACCAAATGCTGTAGCGGAACTTCCACTCGCTTGATTGAAGCGCCCCAGTGTGGTAGCATATTCGCCGCTTGCTATGTTTGCGGTTCCAATGGCGGTGCTGTGATTTGCGGCAGCAATATTTCCTAGTCCGATTGCGCTGGAGTAATTGCCGAGCGCCTGTCCCTCAGCACCGGCCGCTAAAGAGAAGGCCCCTTCGGCCAGCGATTCTTCTCCCATTGCTACGGAAGATGTACCCGAGGCCACCGCTTGACTTCCTAAGGCAGTTGAAGTAGTACCACCGGCGTGGGTTTCAAATCCTAGTGCTACGGCGTTTAAACCGCTTGCTTTGGGGTTTTCGCCCATTGCCACAGAAGCAAACCCAAGACTGTCCTGATTCCAATCATCGGTATTGATACTACCAGCGCGGAAAGCTGCTGAGCTTTTATCAAAAAAGAACTTTACTTCATTGCCGTTGATCGCACTATTGATATCCAGGTTGTCAGCGCCAAAGACAAAATCATCAGTGTGATTGATCGACCTCGTGAGGTCATCGGAGGTGATGAACGCCCCCGCAGAGGTACTGATCTCTTGCCACTGGCTATTTTCGTAGTACCAAAAGCTGCCGGTATCTGTATCGTAAACGAGCAGGCCAGTGGCAGGAGTAGTGATTATCGTTCGTTCACTTGTAGTCATTCGGGGTATTAGTATCCCTTTTTCAGTGCTGCTGATATCCAGCATCGCAGTGGGGTCCGGTGTACTACCATCCGCATTGATAGCTACCTGCGCCACCGTAAAGTGACTAAAGGCCAGTATCAACAGTGTTGATAAAAGAAAATATCGCATGGTATTCATGACTGAGTGTTCTTAGTTGTGGGAAGAAATTGTTTGGGAAGTCGACGTCTGAATTTGTTCTTGCAGTTGCTGTAGCGTGACCTCCAAGCGGTCAATTCTGGCAACTTGCGCCTGAAGCGCTTTGATCTGTTCTTGTTGCTGCTCTAGTTTTTGGCCCTGTGAGGCTATTTTTTCTTCCTGTGCCTGATTCACTTCAATGAGTAATGCGGTTAATTTGGAATAGTCTACCGATTTGTAGCCGTCTGGGTTGTTCGTCACGAGCTCTGGAAGTACAGCCTCTATCTCTTGGGCAATGACTCCCACTTGTCGCGTTTGGTCCGCTTTGTCTTCCGTCCAGTAATAGTAGTAGCCGTTGATGGCTTGGAGTTTTTCAAGTGGATCACTGAGTTCTACGAAGTCTCGTTTGAGGCGCTGATCCGACCAGGTGTCCCAATCATTGGCAACCCCTCGAGTGCCGTCTCCCTGTACACCGACGCTGAGTTTTTGGGGGGCGGAAAAAGTGCCAACGCCCAAATTACCTTTCATCAGTACTGGATTTGCACTGCCGGTACCTACTTCACCCAAGACGATAGCTGCGTTACTATGCCCGCTGCCGCCTGCGTCCAGGATAATTCGGTTGTTGGGTTCGTCGCTGGCCAGCGTTAAGTTTAGGCCATTATTGTTGATGGCTAAGTAGTTTTGGGCAGTGATATGCCCACCTACACCCAGTGTACCGGTGATATTGACCGGTCGGTTTACTTTTAAGCCCGAATCATCGAGTGTCATGAGCAGATCGGAAAGCGTAGGCGTACCTATTCCTACGGGTTTTTCAATCCATTGAAAAAGAGGATCGTTATTTTGGTCACGGCTATCGATTCTAAACACCCCCCCTAGTCGACTAATATCCACACTGGGCGTAAGGACGTTGAGTGCCATATTCATAATTGGATTAGTGGTCTCTAGTTCGGTGATCAAACCCATGTCCAGGATGGAACCACTCAAGAGGAGTTCGCCATCAATATCCAGCTTAGCATCAGGTTGGTCGGTGCCGATGCCTACATTGCCCGTATTATCAATGCTAATACCGTTATTGCCAGTACCAGTGTACTTGCTAGCGCTAATTGTACCATTTACTTGTAGACCCGATCGGTCCAGTGTCATCAACAGATCATTGGCGGTGCTGGTACTTGACCCAACTGGTTTTTCAATCCATTGAAAAAGGGGATCATCACTCTGATTACGACTATCTATTCTGAACATCCCTCCTAGTCGGCTAGCATCAACGCTAGGCGTAAACGCATTCAAGGCCATATTCATAATGGGGGCGGAAGTTTCCAATTCTGTAACCAAACCCATATCAAGGATAGAGCCAGAGAGGATCAGTTCGCCATCGATATCCAGTTTAGCGCTGGGTTGATTGGTACCAATGCCTACATTTCCGCTGTTATCTATATTAATACCCTCATTGCCACCGTCATTGGATAGCCAGTTACCAGATAAACGTAGGTTTTGATTTGCTTCGTGGGTACCTAGATCATCTCCGGGAACATTAGTGAGGCCAGCGCCATCACCTACGAAAGCATTGGCGGTAACGGTACCGGACCTAACGGCAAAAGCCGGCTCGATTGGGAAGAGATAGACTCTTAATTCATTATCAAATAAAGGGTCGAAACTCGATCGGCCACCGGCATAAAGATCACCGTTGTCGAGCGTCCATTTTAGTTTAGAATCGGCCCAGAGGGTATATTTTTGTCCCTGTTCCAAGGTGATGTCCTGCGTACTAAAGTCGATATTATTCCAAGTGTTTTCGTTGGGGTAGTTTAAGGTAGCAGTACCAATTGGCTGTCCGGATTCTCCTTCTCCTTGGTAAAGCACAAAATTGTAGATAGTATCAGGTGATTCGGCATATTTTAGCTGGATAAAATCTAACTTTCCGTCCTCTTCGGCGGTGAATGATTGCCAAGCCGGACCCGCTGAACCAAAACTGGAAAAAATTCCTACCGCTTGAATATTTATTGATCGGATACTTGCACCTGCAAATCCATTCAGTCCAATAAAGAAATCCGTATTCAGTTGTGTCAGCTGTTCATGGATAACCAAGACTTCTGTACTGTCTACCTCGAACCGGATAGCGTCTTCGTTTGGTTGATTTTCAGCCATAACTTTAGTATCATGGTCATCATCAATGATTGTTCTTGTAATTTCTGAGGACCAGGAAGTATTACCAGCTCCATCGGTTATTAAAACTTGATTTGGCGTACCATCTGAATAGGGAAGGCGATAATTATTGACTACCACGCCGCTGTCCCCCACAGTGAAAGTGTTGCGATTGAGTGCTGATACTGTAAAGTTCAAATCTCGATCTCCATCACCACCAAAGTTGAGACCATCAGGATATTGATTTCCTTGTGTGAATCCTACACCGACTCGACTATCGAGATGGAAGGTGTATACCTGATGGGCTAAAATAATAATTTCACTATCGGTAAATTCGAATACGACATCGTACCGTTGGTCTGGTTGGTTTACCACCTCCACTGTTGTAGATCCTAGAAGCATTCCTTCCGTTCCTTCACCTTGGTAAATACTAAGCACGCGAGAGCCTGAGCCATCAATTTGGCCATCGTATTGAATTCGTACTTTAGAGAGTACTCCGTCAGAGCTGGCGGTGAATGACTGCCAGCTAGGTAAAGTACCAACATAGATTTGTGTGGTGGGCGTTATGTGTTCTGCCGTAGTAATCTCAGTTAGGTCTAGGGCTACCGTGAGGTGGTCCTCTGGTGTAATATTGATACCAACCCGCCCCTCATCATTAATCATAATACCCTCATCTTCTCCATCATTAGAGAGGAAATAGCCTTGCAGTTGGATGTTTTCGGTGGCCTTGTGATCGCCCAAATTATCAGCAGTGATTTCCTGCCATTCTGTGGCGTAAACCCAGAAGCTTTCGGTAGTCGTATCAAATACAAGCAATCCAGTGGCAGGACTGCTGATCATTTCGCGTTGCGCGGTTGTCATGCGCGGTGTCAGTAGGCCCTTATCCGTACTGCTGATATCGAGCATGGCTGATGAGTCTGGTTCGTTACCATCTACATTGATGGCCACCTGTGCCACGATAAAGTGACTAAAGACCAGTATCAACAGTGTTGATAATAGAAAATATCGTATGGTATACATGACTGAGATTGCTTAATTGTTGGAAGAAATGGTAGGGTGTGTTGCGGAAGCGTCTTGCATCTGCTGTAGCATGACTTCCAGCTGATCAATTTTGGCTACCTGTGCCTGTAAGGTTTCGATTTCTGCCTGCTGTGTCTGGTTCACTTCCATCAATGCGTCAATAAGCACTTGTTGCTCTTGCATTGCTTTCACCAAGTATACCGGTAAAGACGATAGATTAGCATCCAGATAAGTATCTCCATTAAGTTGTACGTCACCCACCATTTCGGGAAATATCGCTTGTAGCTCCTGGGCAATGAAGCCGTGGAAAGTGGTGGCTAGCGCAGTGGAGTCGTAGCCCGTTTTTTCGTTATAGCGAAAGGAGACGGGGCGCAGTTGCGTAAGTCTATCCAGCGCGCTGTTGATTGGCTGAATGTTTTGTTTCAGTCGACGGTCCGAGTAGTTGGTAAACTGCGTAAAACCATTCGCGGCGGGCTGACCATTGACGACGAGTTTGTAATTGGCTGGAGGACTCAGTGTCCCAACTGCCAAATTACCTTGCATGAGTACTGGGTTTTTACTTCCGGTACCTAATTCGCCCAAAACTATAGCATCACCGCTATGTCCGCTCCCACCTACGTCTAGTATGATTCGATTATTGAGTTCGTCAGCAGCGAGGGTTAAGCTTTGACCATCATTTCCTATCCCAATATAATTCTGAGCGGTGAGGTGGCCACCGATTCCTAAATGACTACTGGTGTTGACGATTCCGTCGTTGTTAATGGAAAGGCCTTCGCTGCCCCCGTCGTTGGAAAGCCAGTTGCCAGATAATTGCAGCGATCGTTTCATTTTTAAGCCCGTATTATCGAGCGACATAAGGAGGTTGGCGGCATTAGCGGTACTGGATCCTACTGGTTTTTCAATCCACTGGAAAAGAGGATCATCACTCTGGTTGCGGCTATCGATTCTAAACATACCTCCTAATCGACTAGCATCCACACTGGGCGTAAGGACGTTGAGTGCCATATTCATAATGGGGGCTGTGGTCTCTAGTTCGGTGATCAAACCCATATCTAGGATAGAACCGCTCAGAAGGAGTTCGCCATCAATATCCAGCTTAGCATCAGGTTGGTCGGTGCCGATGCCTACATTGCCGGTATTATCAATGCTGATACCTTCGTTACCACCATCATTCGATAACCAGTTCCCTGCTAGTTGGATATTTTGGGTAGCGGTATGACTGCCTAAATTATCACTTCCACCACTGACCCAAGAGACATTACCGGCGCCATCGGTAGAAAGGACTTGCCCGGCGGTACCATCAACGGTCGGGAAAGTATAATTATCGTTAATGGTCAAGGCACCATTGAGCTCCATGTTACCATTTTTGTAGACACTGAGGGCGTCTGATTGGTTACCAAAACCAGTGCCGTTTCCGACCACAAATAATCGATCATTGCTATCAAAAGTGGTTGTAGCATTGGGTGTATAGTTGGTATTGTAGGCACCGATGGCAGTCTCTGCATACGAAGGGGCTTTTGTACCTAAGCCTAAAGAAGTAGCCCCGCCACCACTGGCAATCGATAGGTATCCAAAGGCAGTGGAAAGTGTTCCACTAGCCTCATTTGATGATCCGAACGCGGTGGCGTAAGTTCCACTCGCTGTGGTTTCTGACCCGAAGGCGGTAGCAGCTAATCCTTCGGCGCTGGTAATTGCTCCGAACGCGGTAGCGTTTTCACCACTGGCTACCGTTTCAAAGCCTAAGGCAGTTGAGTTTAATCCACTGGCGGTGGAATTGTTTCCAATTGCGGTAGCGCCAATTTCACTAGCGTCAGTCGCTGTCCCCAAAGCTGTTGCACCAAGTTTACTCGCGCTGGTTTCTGATCCTAGGGCAATGGCTCCCGACCCACTGGCTACCGTTTGATTTCCCGCGGCAAACGCTCCTAGTCCGCTGGCGGTTGTTTCTGCTCCTAGAGCAGTGGCGGCAAACGCAGTAGCTGTAGTCTGGGTGCCTAAAGCGATTGAATAATCACCGGATGCTTTGGTATCCGCACCCGTTGCAAAAGAAGACAACCCAAGACTATCCGTATTCCAGTTTTCATTGGTAATGAGACCCACCCTAAAAGCACCTTGGCCTTGGTCAAAGAAGAATTTGTATTCTGCACCGGCGCTATGATTTAGGCTATTGGCTCCAAAAACAAAATTGTCGTTATTGTTGAGAGAAGCGGTGAGACCGTTTTGAGAATCAAAAGCGCTAGATATATTGATGAGTGTATCCCAAGTGATACTCCCATTTTCGTCGATAGTTAATATTTGGTTGTTCGTACCGGAGGGATTTGGAAGAGCAGTAGTTTGATAAGTCCCGTTAGTAAAGTATAGTGTGTCCAGTGCACTGAGTGTCATACCGTACTGTTCGGTAGTAGTGTTAACTTGGAATATATTATTGACTATGGTATCCGGTCGTATGTAAGTACGGAATACATAGTCCAAGTTGGGATGACGACTTGATCTTCCGCCTAGATAAGGATTGTTTGACGCATAGTATATTCCGAAGGTAGAGTTGTATTCCCCCACGATAAAGGTGTAGACTTCATCCTTCTCCAATCGGGTATTGAAGGTGTCTAGCTGTAGGGTATTCCAATTAAAGTTCAGATCGATACTGTCAAGTACCAGCAGCGTGTCAGTTTGAAAACCCTGGCCTTTTACCAGGTAGAAAAACCCTGGATCATCAAAATTTCCAAATAGTCTGATATCTATTTGTGAGAGGATTCCATCCTCACTGCTGGTGAAAGACTGCCATTCTCTATTATTAGACATTCCCCAGGCAGTTGTACTCTCTTGGGCTACATCCAAAATTGGTGGTGTATTATTTGCAATTAGATATAGCTGTGAAGCATCCTTGAGATAGCTTAAGCTAATGGTATCGCCATTGGTGATCCAGAGCGAATCGTTAGCCAAATATATATTTTGGGCATCTTCGTTATCGCCCCAGTAGAGATTTCCGTGGCCATCAGAAGAAAGAACCTGGGTACTATCTCCCAAACCAGTAGGAAATTTCAGCTTAGAACTAGGAATTTGCTTCCACCCTTCACTGTAGTACCAAAAGCTGTTTTGAGTAGTATCGAACACGAGTAGTCCAGTAGCAGGACTGCTAATCATTTCGCGTTGCGTGGTAGTCATGCGCGGTGTCAGTAGGCCCTTATCCGTACTGCTGATATCGAGCATAGCCGTACTATCGGGTGTTTCTCCGGAGGAGTTGATAGCAACCTGAGCTCGTAAGAAATCATTTGGTAGGAGCCAAAAGAGGCAAAGGAGGCCGGTAATTATGATCTTGTTTTTCATGGGAGTTATTAGCATGGTCATGATGAAGTGGGTTGAGCGTTGGAGTAGCTTTAATTGGATAGGGTAGAGGCTGGTAAGGTTGGACTGGTGGATAGTTCAAGACTTTGCTGCAGTTGTAACCAGTACACTTGGCGGTAGATCAGATAATCAGCGGTTGGGAACGTATCCAAAACAGTACTCCCCGGCGCGTATACGATACGTACGACGGCCAGGGGGTGCGGTGCCGTAATGTATAGCATGGGGATGGTGCCTTCCTCTACTAAAAAGGCCTGCAATTCACTGGTCTTGACAAAGAAGCAGACTTCTTCTTTTTGGAGAATCCGCAGTTCCCCATAGGCAAATACTAAAGTGGCTTGGGGAGAAGGGAAGAAATAGTCGCGGTACTGAATAGCCCACCAGCCTAAGCTAGCGGTTCCGCCCAACAAGAGCGGTGTTGACCAGTTCCAAGCAGGTTGGAGCCAAGATGCGACGGCGCTCACGCTTACGAAAGCCAATAGGCTACCCAAAATAATCACCAGAAATTGCTTGCTAGTATTCGGTCGCCGCCGGTATAGTGGTATTTGTATGACTGTTTCCATATCTGCAGTGCGAAGAGGCTTTTGTGATAGTTGCACTGCAAGAATAGGGGAGTGGGCTACGCTCAAATGCGCATAATTCTCTCTCAAAAGCGCAAAAGGCAAGGAATTTTAGCTCAAAAGCGCAGTTCGCGCATTTGAGAGAAAGCAAAACTATTGCCGTCAGCCATTAATGGCTGCCCTGGGTGTAAGGCCAAACTCCTTTTGGTACAAAGAGGAGAGGTAATGCTGGTTTTCAAAGCCTAGTTGTGCACTTAACTCGCTAACCGTTTGTACTTCACCGGCTTGAATAATGCGTCGAGCTTCGTGGAGCTTGATCTTACGTTCGTACTGTTTGGGCGTGAGGCCGGTAATGGCTTTGATCTTCTGCTGTAGCGTGCGGGGCGCTAAGAAGAGTTCAGCGGCCAGGTCGCTAAGTTTGAAGTTAGGCTCGGAAATGTGGGCCATAACTCCTTCCTCCACCGTTTTGAGCCAGTTTAAGTCGGCTTGGGAGACGGCGGTATAAGCTGGGTTTTTAGGCTTCTGTTCTGGTGAGGATGCTCGGTTTTCGGCGTTGGTAATGAGGTTTTTAATCCGTGCCAAGAGTTCGGCCGCGATAAAGGGCTTAGTAAGGTAGTCGTCAACACCAATACGCAGGGCTTCAATTTTTACTGGGGTATTTTGCTGCGCAGTAAGCATTAGGAAGGGAATAGAGCGATATTCGTCGTCATCCTTAAGGGCCTGCAACAGTTCCATGCCATCCATTTCTGGCATCATAATATCCGAAATGATAATGGCAGGTATTTCCTGGCGGGCGCTCATCCGTTGGAGTTGCTCCAGCGCAGCGCGGCCGTGTTCCGCTACTTGAACCTGGTATTGCTCGGCGGTGAGGAGTTGTTGCAAATACATCCTGAGGTCATAATTGTCCTCAACTACTAGTATGGAAGGTCTTTCGGGGTGGAAGTCATTTGCTGAGGCTTCCAACTGCAGTGGAGCTTGCTGCTTAGGGGAAGCTTCAGCGGCGGCGGTGATGGTTTCCCGGAAGGGAAGCTGGAGATAGAACGTACTTCCTTGACCCAGTTCACTTTCTACCTGCAGACTACCCTCCATGAGTTCGGTGAGTTCACGAGATAAGGACAGACCTATACCTGAGCCGCCTGTCTTTGGCGCATTGCTGGCTTGTTGAAAGCGCTGAAAAATCTGCTCTATATCTGTCGCTGGAATCCCTACCCCTGTATCCTGCACACTAATCTGTAATTGGGCGTTGACTTTGCTAATGCTTACCCGGATACTTCCTTCACGAGGGGTGAACTTAAGGGCATTATTGAGCAAGTTCGAGAGGATGACCTCCACTTTTTCCTGATCTAGTAGGAGTAGACGAGATTCCGGTAACTCATTCTCATAATGCAGGGCAACACCCTTGATTTGAGCTGCCCCCTCGTACAAGGATACCATGTGTTTGGTGAACTGATAGATATTCGTAGATGTAGCGTGCACTTGTAGCCGATTTTCATCCAATCGCGATAGTTCCAATAATTCATTGACTCGCCGTAGCAGCTTACGGGCGTTCTGCTGTGCTAATTGCAGGTAAGTGTGGTTTCGGTTTGATAATTCATTGCTTCGGAGGATGCTCTCTAAGGGAGAAAGGACTAGTGTAAGCGGAGTACGGAGTTCGTGGGAAACATTGGCAAAGAAACGAGTTTTGAGTTCATCCAATTCTTGCAGGCGAGTGGCGTCACGGGTAATTTTGTCCCGCTGGATGACTAACTCTCCTTCGTAGCGATGATTGACCTGCACAAATGCCCTTACCACCAAAAAATTGACGAAATAGAACATATACTTAGTATAGAAGACCTGCTCGTAACCAGCGTTTAGGAGTGCTACGTAGAATAAAACGACATTGGCGAAAACGAAGAACCAGAGCCAGAAACCCATTAGGAAAACAGGCAGTACCACCAACATTGCTGCGAGCGCGTCTTCCAATTGTTCACCTGGAATAACCCAGTAAGCATGCCCAAAGTAAAATGCATGAGTAACTAAGACGGCCCAGAAGAGCATAGTGTCAAAATGCCGCCTGCCCAGCCAGCGAATAAGCAGCATTAGGAATCCAAAAGTGGCGTTGTAAGCCGCTACTTTATAGTTTTGAGCTAATAAATCAGTACCCGCAAAGAGGAGCGATAAGCCAATGAGAAAATAAATGGCCACATTGGCGTAATACTCCTTGCGGTCCTGAATGGAATGGTTGTTGGGGTTTGTCATAATGTTAGGTGTCAACTCGTCGGATAAGACGGAATATGCGCATCATCAGTGTTCTGATGAGCCAAGCGAATAGGGTTATGATGAACAATACAATTCCACCAGCGATGTAAAGATTAGGGTGTATTGGCCCTGCTACTCGCCCTTCTTTCCCGGCGTAGGGTTCGCGGTCAATCTCACCGCCAAAACTATCGGTGTCCAGGAAGACCTTCCAAAGGGGATCATCTATGGAAGGACCGCGGGGAAAGGCGAGTAATTCCGCTTTTAAATTGGTGACTACGGCAGGATGTTCGGCCGCTAGATTAGTGTTTTCGTTTGGGTCTTGTTGTACATCGTATAATTCTACTTCGCCCTCCTTGTTTAGGATGAGCTTCCAGTCATCTTTATAGTAAGCTTCTCCCCATTTTCCTGCTGAGATGTAGGAGCGCGCAACAGCATCAGCTTCTTTTTTGAGGAAGTGCCACTGGCTAACTCCATCCATATCAGTCGTATCCGTAAGTGTGATGTTTGCCGCGGAAGCTAAGGTGGGGAGCAGGTCATTTACCGTAATGCGGTGATTGATTTTTTGTGGGGTTAGAAATTTTGGTGCATATATGAAGGAAGGTACACGTAACCCTCCTTCGTACACGGTAGACTTACCACCCCGCAAGGGACTATTATCGCTGGCACCATTGACCATATTGTCTCGCAAAAATTCGAAGAAAGGAAAAGGGAGCGGTTCGCCCCACATTTCAGTGACCCTCAAAATCGGTTCAGCTACGTCTTTGGGAGTACCTACGAGGTTCTTCCCCCCATTGTCGCTTGTAAACCAGATAATGGTATGATCTAGTAGGCCGGTTTCTTCTAGCGTTGTAATAATTCTTTGAATGCCTTGGTCCACCTCCGTAACCATAGCGGCGTGGAGCTGTCGGTTCTCGTTTTCTAAGTGTTGATACAGTGCCACCGTTTCAGCGGGCGCCTCGTTGGGCATGTGAGGGGCGGCGTAGGATAGGACCATGAAGAGAGGTTGGTCACTCTTCGCATTCAAGAGCCTGACCGCTTCATCTGTTAGCAAGTGCGTTGAATAACCTTCTTCCGCTACCGTCTCGCCATTCCTTTGCCAATCCAGACCACCACCGTGTACGTGATCCCAATGGCCAATGCCTCCCGTCAAATTACCGTAGAAATGGTCAAAGCCGCGCTTGTAAGGCCAGTAACCTTTCTTGAATCGCCCCAGGTGCCACTTACCAATTAAACTGGTGGAATAGCCCTGGTCCTGAAAGTATTGCGGTAGTATTTTTTCCGAAAGCGGTAAACCCAGTTCGTTGTTTTTACCGATTGGATTGACAATACCTAAGCGCAGTGCTGTTTTCCCCGTCATCAAGGAGCTTCTGGTGGGGGTGCAAGAAGAATGCACATAAAAGCGATCCAGTTCTACTCCCTCTAATGCCAGCCGGTCAATGGTAGGCGTTTGAATTTCACTACCGTGGTAACCTACGTCATTCCAACCCATGTCATCGACGACGATTACGATGACGTTTGGTGGGACGCTATCCGTTTTCGCTTGAGAATAGGCTGAAAGGGAGCTGGTAAATTGTAGGACTAAGCTTAACAGAAAGTACCTCATAGCGTTGCCTTTATTATTGACGAGTGCTTTACGAATTACTGGAAATCGGGTCAAAGGTCGACGCTGAAAACACCTGCTTCCGCACAACCTGCTGCACCACCAGGGCAACTCCTACGAGCGCTACTGCCAGCAAAACCGGGTTAACGCCAAACATCAAAATTAGCGAACCCGCCCAAAAACTAGCCGCACAACCGGCCGCAAAACGGTAGTCGAAATGGAGGGCGTAGAGGAGTATGGTAAGGAATAAAAAGCAGGTCTTAGACCAATACACCTTGTTAGCATCGATGAGCATTTCTGCTGCTGTAGGGGCATCACTATAGGTAGCGAAGATATTGACACCCCCACCGAACCAGAGGCTAAAGGTCATTTTGACGATGAGGTAGGCATAACCGATGACCAAGAGGTAAAAGAGCCAATCGGTGCGGATGTTATAGCGGAGGTTTTTCATGTTTGTCAAATTTTAGTGATGGAAAATCAATTAAGGCAGCACAGCATACCCAAGATTTGCTCCCGATACGATGCACACTTAATTCCGCGAAGCGAGTGGATGGGACTGAGAAACTGGAGTACCTGGAAGTTTACACCAGACACTCGTTGTATAAATAGCAAAGTGAGATTTCTTATGTTGGCTTACTAGGCCACTCGAGGAAGACTCCCTGTGGATCGCTCTCAGCGCGGTTCAACAAGTTCTCCGAAAACTATAGGCAGTCTTACTGGTGGAATCGGTGCCATGAAACGAACGAATGGACAAAGTGAGGTACCTGACACTTTAAGGCCAGGTACTCACCATAAGAGCAAAATTTTACGTCTTTATGCGGGTTTACTATGCCACTCGTGAAAGATTCCTTGTGGGTCTCTTTCGGCACGGATAGCTTGTACCCGATCCAATTTATCCTCGTCCATGAAGGTGAAGGTGCGTTTGTGCAGCGCCTCATCCGCCAACTGTATACCGGTAGCCAGGTGCTCCATTTTTCTCATGGTATTGCTGGCCCAATCACCGTAGATAGCAGTATCTGCGGGGTTTTCCCAGCAACTGTACGCCGATAAATAGATGTTATCTTCGTTGCTGTAGGCCATATCCGTATTAAGCTCGCCCGGGTGCCAGTTGAGCCACAAGAGATGAGAGGGTGCTGGAGGCAGGGTCTCCGCAATCTCTTTCAAGTAAGGCAGTAAATCATCAATGGAGGCGTGGGTCCACATATTGTCAACCCCCCAGCAGTGATCCTCTGGGTAGTGCGACATGACGGTCTTATACAGCATGTCAATCCCGGGATTAATTGCGGGCGTTTTGATCATCGCCTTGTGGGCGATAGGGCTATTCTTCATGAAGGCCTTAGCTTCTTCGAATTCGTCCTTGGTATCCGCAAAAATCGGTGCTACGGCTTCGATGCCTGGCCCCATTAATCCCAGTACATTTTTGTTCATCAGCATTTGAAACTCTACTGCTTTGGGGATGGTAGGTCCGACCTCGTGTGCCCAGCGATAGACATCTTCCAAGTGCTTGATGGCAAAATTATGTACGATGACAGAGCGATACTTCGGTAAGTCGTAGACTCTTAGGTAGAACTTGACCACGATACCAAAGAAGCCTGCCCCAGCACCGCGGGCTGCCCAGTATAAATCAGCATTTTTATTAGCATCTGCGTACACCAGTTCTCCACTGGCGGTGATAATGTCCAGGCCGAGTACACTTTCACAAGCAATACCCAGTTTGCGACCGTTCCAGCCGTAGCCGCCTTGCAAGAGGTATCCTCCCAAGCAAACGCCTTGGCAATGACCGGCAGGAAAGAACAAGTCCTTTTTGTACAAGGCTTTCATGAGGTCACTTCCTCCTACCGCTGGGCCTGCTTCGGCCGTTTTTTCCTCCTCGTTGACCGTGTATTGATTGAAATGCTTCAGATCAATCAACAGGCAGTCATCACGCAGGAAATTGGCACTGAAGCTATGGCCGCCAGAGGTGATCGTAAGTCTTCTGCCTACCTTTTGCGCGTAGCGGACCACATTGATAACATCCTCTACGGTTTTGGGCTCGTAAATGGCGGTTGGTCTTTGCTTAACCGGGGCTTTGTTGAAGAGGGTATCCATGACCTTCTGTTCAAAGTTGTCTTCACCCTTATAAGCTATATCACCGCTAATCGCTACTGGTTCATCCACCGCATATTCCTGGTACACTTGCGGTAGGATCGATGTGAGGTGATTCATTTCTTCCGCACAGTGCAGCAATAGATCATGACCGAAATTGTCCGGCAAGGATTTAAACCGCTTTAAGACGGCTACCGCAGCTTTGTTCAAGAAGTCATCATGACGAGCAGCTACATATTTACCACCTACCCAGAACCGAGAACGCATCTCTGTTCCTGCGTCGGTAACCCGTACCTGGTGCACTAAATAGCCGTAATCTACTGGCAACTTAGGGTGGCCCAGTTTCGCACAGATATAAACTGCTTTGTCCGGATGGTTAATTGCAGCAAATGAAAAACCAAAGTCCAGTGGTGACTTGAACTGGATTAGAGCATTCTGCACATTGTCGCCAATGTATTCCTCAATGATAGAATTACGACCGATGTAGCAATTATCCGTGCGGCCATCTTCCCACTCCGCACTCAAGTGTGCTTTTGGATGCCACAGTTTATACCGTGCGTCTTCGGAGCCGTGCCAGCCAAACCACCAGTCCCACATGGCTGGGGTAGTTTCCGGCATGAATGTTTTTACAGCTACTTTGATACTACCGTCTTCCGCTACGGAGAAGCCGGTTTCCACGGGCAGGTCACCCTCTTGTTCCAGGAGGGGCATTTCCTCCAATTCAGGTAAGCTGCCCCAAGCGAGTGGATTCGTTAGTTGGGCGGTGATTTCCGCAGGTACGTTCACCATCTCCTCGCGGTGGTAAGGAGCATAGGGGGTCTGTGCTTCTTGTTGAAGCTTTGGCTTTGCCATAATGTCTGAGTCTTTGATGATTTGAGACAAAGGTGCAGCCAATGGTTTTTGAAAATCTTGAACTAATTCAATTTTTTTCAGAGAATAGAAAATTCCAACACGTTCTTACTTCTTGAGTTTACTCAACCAGGCAGCAGAGATACCACAAAATTCGGCGATGTATTTCGAAGGGGCATTCCGTACCACGGATGGCATCTCCTTGAGGATGTAGTCGTACTTTTCTTTTGAGGAGTAGGCGATGAGTTTCGTCTTTACCTCGTTCTCTTCGAATATGGCAGTAGTAATCACCTGGTAGTAGAATTTGGTGAAATAGATGTCATTGGGAAACAGACTATGCATCAGACTTCTCGAAATCGCCACCCCTACTGAATCCTTAATGGCCCGGAGCTCGCAATTGGTGGGGCGTTGGTTAAAGTAGCTATCTACACAGGCCATAATTGGATGTAAGTCATCCAAATAGAAATTAATGGTATTGGCCACTCCAGTTGTTTCGTGTATATATCGACAAACAAATCCTCCTTTAACAATGAGATAAGCATGCTTACAAATTTCCCCAGGGTTGATGATGGTCTGTTTAGATTTCACCTGGATTATTTTGGAGCTCTTTTTTAGTGCTTTAATGCTCTCCTCTGACACCTTTATCGTCCGTAAGGCATTGAGGTAATTGTCAATGTATTGGGTAGCAAAAGTGTGATCCATAGAAAGTCCTTTAAATGATCAAATCACAACATAATGGTGTGCATAAGGAATGCACCTAAATCCGATGCCGCACCATGCCTTCAGCAGCATTGATGAATCGAAAATGAAGATCAGTAAAGGGTATCTCGAGATATTGTCGGTATAAATTGCGTGCACTTTGGGGTTATCGATCCACCCGCTCGTCACCGAACTGAACCCACTGGTAGCGGTTCTCGTGAAATTTAGGACGTTTCCCTTCCGGGGACCAACTGGTGACGTACTGATTGAAGGGTACTACCACGCCATTGACGCTCCTGAAATCTGTGAAGTGAGCGGTAGTATGCATGAATTTGAAAATGTCCCGCAGCGTAAAATGGAGCCACTCCAGTTGCCGGGTTTCTTGATCTAAGTAGAGTACGTACTGATCGTAATCACGATTAGGCGTTTCACTTCCCCAACTGGCAAATAAAAGATCGTACGTTTCTCCGTCTACGGTACCTTCGCCGGCGTAGATCACGATGGGAGCTTCGCTGATGCGGAAGGGAAACTGAAACCAATAATTCTTAAAGATCAACTTGTGTTGGTACTGGGCATTGGGCAGGAATACTAGCTGGCCGTTCGCTTTTTTCTGGTAAGTCTTTCCATCTTGTATCCCCCAAGTCTGACCTTTACTGGAGCTATTTAGTAAAGTAAGTTCACTATTGTCTGTTCCCAGTACAGCAATCATTTGAAATTGCTGAAGGGTGGTATCCCAGCCGGCAACGCCTAGTTTGTCCTCATACCAATCAGCTTCCTGGGCAAAACTACCCGTTTGCTGGGCCAGCCAGTGGTCTTTGCCACCGTAGGCATTTTGCATAGCTTCCATGAGTTGCTGCCCTTTGGCATAATCTGCTTCGCTGGCCCCTTTTTTTAGATAAGGAGGTCTGATATCAACTGGGGTATTAATGAAGCCTGCCGCTACCAGTGCAAGGATGCTCAAGATGCCCAGGACAATTTTCCATTTCTTCTTCACGACTAGCGCTTAATTTTCGACAATGTTAATGGCAACTTTGCCTATCCCTTCTGCTTGCGTAACAACAGTGTCACCTGGCTTTAAAAAATCAGCGCTACGCTCTTCACTGGCCTTACTTTCCAATTTTTTAAACCGGTCGGCACCAATCATATTGGCTAAGCGTACCAACCAGCGTGGTGTAGATAAAATCACTCCTCCGGGCGTGCCGGTCAGTATCCAATCTCCTTTTCGTAAGGGCGTATCCGGGTATCTCCGCTGGATGGCTTGTAACATTTGAAGCGGTGTGTAGATGAGATCACTCGTACGCTGATCTTGACGGACCTCCCCATTCACTAGGGTTTGCAGCTGGACGCAAGGGATGGCATTCGCCTGGAATTCATTCGGTATCCACACTTGCTGACCTACCGGGGTGAAGCCAGGGAAACTTTTGGAAATGCCCCAGTAGTCGTAGCGTTTGGTTTGTCCTTCCCCTAGGATGGCTAGGCTACGAGCGGATAAATCATTGGCTACGAAAAAGCCAAGTCTTGGAATGTAGTTGTCCTGTAGCACTTCCTCCGGTGTAATGTCCTCCAGGAGGACAAAACCCAATTCTACCTCATAATCCATCAGGGCTGGTAAGTTGGGATGGGTTTTCTCCAATTGCTTGCCAAGCCCTGCTTCAAACTGGTCTGCTACTTGGAGGAGTGCCGTAGATGAAGGGATGGTAACGTTCGCCTCTGTATACGCAATACTGTTAACGGCTTTTTGAAAGACGGGTGGGTCCGCAGCTGGATCAAATTCGGAGGCGGTCTCATTGATGTGCCCCGCGTAGGATAGTCCAATGCCATAGATTTTGCTGGGTAGCGAATCCAGTGGTTCAAATCGCCCCTCTTCCAGTGACAGGCAACTTAGCGCTGCTGGTACGATCTCATTGGGTAGTCCCCGGTTCAAATAGAGAAAGAAGCAAAAGGCAGCTGCGATCAATGCCAGCACGATATAAAGGATACTCGTTTTCATAGTTCTTCGGTGAGTTGGTGCTGATGCTGGTTTTGGAAAATCTGATTAAATAACTTGAATAGTAATTGGGAATGGGCGGGCCTGGTATTCGATCGGAAGGCGACGTGGCCGTCTGGTCGGATCAGTAAAGCTCCAGTAGCTTCTATTTCGCACAGCGCTCTGAGTTCCTGCGATAGATTGCGTGGCAAGTCTAGTTGGTCAAGATGAATGAGCTTAAGTGGGATGTCGCTTTCTGCTATAAATCGCAGGTAGGCTGCTTCCCACGCTTTTCCCTCCTCTCTGATGATCAAGGTAAATTGATCGTAGGCCAGAAAATCATGCGTAGAATGATAATCCCCCGATACGGATAGGTCTAAGTGAGGAAACCTGGCCCCTGGATGGGTAGTAGGTACATACTCCGTAACGCGATCGCTGGGAACAGGAGGCGTAGTGCCGTCGGCAACCAATGCTCCGTCTTCGTAGATGTAGCCAATATCCAGACCAATCCGGTCGAAGTGCGGAAGCTGCTCATTGATGGTTTCCTGTACATGTTGCTGTAGCGTAGGGCTGAAATCCATCCGCTCAAGCTTCCTAGCTGCCTGATTTTGCGCCAAGCCAATAACCGCGTCTTGTATCGATTTTGGTAACCACTTTGTTGGGGCCGTACCGCGGAATTTGGCCATTTTTTCCACGCCATCCCTGGCTAGCCCAAAGGCTTCGGGGACCTCCATGATTTTTTGGAAATTATGTACGCTCTCTTCCGAATTTTGGGCTGCGATTGGCCTACGTTCCGTTTGGTAAGTGTCTAAGAATTCAATGGGAGCAGTCCCTCTTAGAACCGCAGTAAGTTTCCAGGCAATGTTGTGCGCATCAGCAATACCGGTATTCATTCCCAGGCCGCCCGTGGGCGGGAAGCAGTGCGCCGCGTCTCCTACCAGGATGGTTCTGCCCTTCCGGTACTGCTCCGCTAATTGGGCCGACATCCGCCAGAAACTGATGGATTTTACGTCAATGTCCAGGTTCGGATTGCCCAAAGCAGTTTTGATCGTTTGAGCGAAGAAGGCCGGGGTGAATTGCTCCCTTTTCTGGTAGGCCTCGTACATCGGTAGCATGTACACCCATCTTTTTTCGATGTGGTGGGCAATGAAAGTACCCGGCGCGAAAGGGTTTAAAATCCAGTACAGTTTGGCTGGTGTATGGATGAAATCCCGCAGGTTCGCTTCAAAATAAGCACTGGCAAACTCCTGCATATTCTCGCAACCGTCCATCTGAATGCCCACAAATTTTCGGCAGCGGCTTCCTGCACCATCGGCAGCAATCACGAATGGGCTATTTACGGTAAAGGTCTCTTCGCTTGCTCGATTCAGAATCTTGCTGTTTACGCCGTTCGCAGTTTCTACTTGTGATTCCCACTGGTGGTTGAACCAAATCTGGATCAAAGGGTGTGCCTCAACTTTAGCCAGCATGATACCTTCCAGCGCCGTTTGGGAGATGTTGAGATAGGGGCGCTTAGAACGCAAGTGGCGTTCGTACTTCTCCTTAAGCCCCGGACCTTCTTCCAGATCAATTCTACCCAATTCTTCGTTGATGGTATTGCAAAAAAGAATCCGTGCGCCGTCGCTGGTGGGGGAGGCTTCCCTTGATAATTCCTCTTCGGTAAATCCCAGCTCCAACAGAATTTCAATCGAACGACTGTTGAGCTCGTGCGCCTTGGGGTGCTTGTTGAGGCCTACATTACGCTCCACCAGAATACAAGGAATCCCGAGTTTGGCGAGGCACAAGGCACTGATCATGCCCGATGGACCCGCCCCTATGATTAGTACTTCTGTTGTCTTCATTATTCTAGTTTGAAGTGGAGATGTTCTGCATGGGGCGATCCGCCTCAATCTTACGCAGGTAGAAGATGGCTATTAATAGGACGACGCTCAATACACCAAAGACGAAGGCATTTTCCTCAATCCCAAAGATGTGCGTGTGGTACTGGTGGTCAACCAACTGACCGCTGTAAAACGGAGCAAAACCTACCGCAAACCAAAAGCCTAAGATGTGCACAGCTTGCCAGATGGCCACAATAGTCAGGTTCTCTTTGGTTTGGGGCCGCCGAAACCAGATGAAATACAGATTGGCTAAGCCAGAAAAGAACATGAAGCCCAGCAGCCAGGCCAAATGAATGCGAGCGTGCCCCACCCATTCCGCATTCATTAAGTGCGACTCGCCAGTATCTTTTAGCATCGGCCCAAAAAACTCCAGGCAGCCCAGGGTGAGCAAAATTTGTACTAATCTATAGTGCGATACTCCCTTCATGGTAGATAGGTCTTTGGTTATTGCTAGCAAAGATCAGGGAGGTCCGCTACTAAAGTCTTGAAGTAATTCAAGAATTTCTGTGGATTCAAAAATCGATGGTTTTGGCCATTGTGGTAAAGATGCATTGCAATGTGTCTCCTCTTAAATCCCCAAAACGCTCTTATGTTAAAACTAGCCGAATTATAAATTCTTTGGCTGCCCGTCGTTTTGTAGGTAAACCATACACCAATGAAAAAATACCTATTTCTAAGCGCGCTCAGCCTTGCCCTGTGCACCCTTTATTCTTGTGGGAATGACGACGACTCTGTACAAATGCCGACTGCTACGGACTTTATGCCACTAGAGATTGGTACGACCTGGGTTTATGAGGTGTTTTTTAGCAACTCCGGAGAACAATACATTGATACCGTAACCGTCGTTGACACGTATGCCGACGGTGATGATATCATTTACGAATTATCCAACATCAATACCGTTACTTACCCTTTTGTACCGCAACGAATGCGTCTCTCGGATGGTGAACTATACTGGGCCACCGAGTCCGAAAACTGGATATTCCTGACGGCG
>JBCBWU010000127.1:0-21183 GCA_039816955.1 Bacteroidota bacterium | reverse complement strand
TGGTTCGCGGCCATCAAGTACTGGAACAAATCCAGCACATCTTGTCGTTGATTAAAGAAAGGAGAGGAGAGCCATTTGTGAAATTCGCGACATTCTTTCTTGTCTAAGGTCTTTAAAACGGCAACAATTGCGGAATTCTTCATAAAAAATCAAAAATATTTTTTCAACATCGTTTTTATTGTAAAAAATTGAATTACAGTACATTATAGTTTAGTATGCTTGCAAAATTACTGTTTTTTTTCAACAAATGGCGTTTCTTGTCCTTGATTTCCCTCGAGCAATGCTTCACTTTTGTAATGTCAACAAAAGAAAACGACCTAATCCAAGCGCTGATGAAACGAGCAATGGCTCATAGGCTGATGAAAGGAGGTCAAGGCTTAGCTTTGATATTGCTTCTTTTTGTTAGTTCTGTTTCAGCACAGGGTTGGGAGGTCACCTTCGGAGGAAATCTCGAAGATCAAGGCGTAGTTCTTACTTCAACGATAGACGGAGGCTTTTTGGCGATAGGCTATAGTGAGTCGTTTGGCAGCGACAACGATTTTGACATTTATCTCATTCGTACCGATATCGATGGTACACTTGTCTGGGAAACAACCTATGATGAGGGTTACATTGAAAGAGCAAATGATATCCTTTCTCTTCCAAACGGCAATTTTTTGCTGGTAGGAAACATCAATGATGTAGATGGAACGGCTGCGGGAACGCCCAGCCAAGTATATCTGATGGAAGTTGATTTTCGCGGTCGTATGGTGTGGTCACGCCGCTATCTAAATGAAGGATTAGCACAGAGTGGATCGAAGATTAGTACTACCTCTGATGGAGGATACATTATCTCTGGTCAGACACAAGTTGAAGGTGGTGAACCAAACATCCTATTGATTAAGCTTGATGCGGAGGCGAATGAAGAGTGGCGAGAAATTTATGGCACCCCTTATTCTGATGAAGGAATTGCGGTAACGGAAGTTGAAAATGGTTTTTCCATTGTAGCCAATGTAGGCAACGGAGGAACCTTTAACGACAAAGATGTTGCGATCTATCGAATAGGAAGTGCAAATGAAGTTGTTTCAGAGCGATTTTATCGCGGAGACAACGAAGATAATGTAAGTGCAAACGATGCATTGCGGACGCAAGATAATCACCTGGTGGTTGTTGGAAGCTCGGCAAACTTCAGAAAGGCACTTATCATGAAAAGTGATCTCAACGGAGATACACTTTGGACTCGTGAAATTGAGGTTAATACGCTTGGAGAAAACGAATTCAACGCGGTTACTGAGTTAGCCAATGGTGATTTTATCGCTACTGGTTATACAATTCAGGAAGTTGAGGGTATGCCCGCTAACCCAGGTCTTCTGCTCGTGAAACTCACTCCGGATGGAGATGTAGTTTGGGAGCGAGTTTTGGGGACGCAAGAATTCGAAGATTGGCGTTTTGGTGAAGACATTGTAGAGGCATCAGATGAAAATCTGGTACTCGTTGGCACACGCAGCCAGTCAAGCATCTTCATCAACGACGTTTCGATCATCAAGCTTGACAGCGAAGGAAATTACTTCACTAACCTGATTCAAGGCACTGTTCACTGGTCAGTGGATGGATGTAATCCTCTAGAGGATGGAGATCAGGGGCTGCAAGATTGGCTAGTCCAAGTAGAGGGAGAAAATAATACCTTCATCGGTTCTACCAACAGCGAAGGTTTTTATAGCATCCCGGTAGGTGAAGGAGAATTCACGGTGACTCTACTTCCAAGAAATGATGCTTGGGATGTTTGTTCACCATCTACCTTCCCAGTCACTTTCACGACCCGCTATGACACACTGATATTCAACTTCCCAGTAAGAACTGCTGCAGAAGCTTGTCCTTACCTAAGTGTAGATACAAGCACAGAACCACTGGTAAGCTGTACACAAGCCGAATATTTGGTGGAGTACTGCAACGATGGTTCAGCAACTGGTGACGCTGCTTTTGTGGAGATTGTTTTAGATGAAGATCTAACCTTCTTAAACGCAAGTGTTCCTTTTACGCAGGTGGCAGCAGATACAGTTATTGTAGAGCTGGGAGACTTGGACCCACTTGATTGTGGTGACTTCACCATTACGGTAGATGTATCCTGTGATGTACAAAACTTGCAGGCGGCAGTATTTACTGCTAATATCTATCCGAATGACCCTTGCGAAATCGATCCCGACTGGGATGGATCAAGCATCGAAGTAACTGGCCGTTGTGAAGACAACATCATTTACTTCACTGCTCGCAACGTTGGCACCGAAATCACTTCTACTCGACAAAGTTTCGTCATCGTAGAAGACCAAGTACTTTTCTTAGAAGGGGCCGACGATACCGGAATTGATATTCTGGACCCAGGTCAGTCAGTTGATTTCCCGGAAGAAGGAATTCCCGCTAACGAGATGGGATCTACCTACCGGGCAGTTGTCCAACAAGTTGAAGGCCACCCTGGCAGCAATTTCCCTACCGTAGCGGTAGAAGGCTGTACGATAGAGGGTGAAGATAACTTTACAACGGGTCAGGTGACCCAGTTTCCTGAAAACGATCAGGATGCTTCAGTTGACATTGATGTGCAAGAAATTATAGTGTCTACTTTCGAAGAGGCAACACTTTTAATAGGCCATCCCAGAGGCTATCAAGATTCCGTAATTGAGCGGAACACCGATATTGAATACACAATTTTATTCGCTAATATCGGAAGTGACACTTTAGATCGTCTGGTAATTCGGGATACATTATCCCAAGCACTGGATTTTTCCACTTTTGCTGTGGGGCCCGCTAGTCATCCCTATGTACACGAAATGAATAGTAGCGGTGTTCTGAAGATTACCTTCGACGATCTTACTTTGCTACCAGCAGACGGCAACGATTCCGACGCGGATTCAAGAGGTTTTATCAAGTTCACTTTATCCCAAAAACCAGATTTACCTATTGGGACTGTGATTGAGAATCGTGCCGCCGTCTACTTTGATTACGTTGCTCCTGAGCTTTCTAACTCGGTTCGCCACGTCGTAAACTGCGAAAACTTTATCTCCGGATCATGTTTAGCAGTTGACTTGGATGAGGGGCCTCCGGAAAGTGACGGAATCAGCATAAGGGTTCAACCGAACCCCTTCCAAATCTCCACCACTTTAGTGGTTGAGGGGTGTGAGTGTAGCGACTTGGAGGTGGCTGTTTTTGATGCTGCCGGACGAGAATTGCGCCGAGAACAGTTTATCGGCACAATGCACACTTTGCACCGGAATGGTTTGCCATCAGGCATTTACTTCCTAGAAGTAACATCCGAGGGGCGAATCGTGCAGACAGGTAAATTACTGGTACAGTAACGTTACTGAATCCAGTAAGCATAATCCCAAAAGTTTTTGAAACGGTTCCCCGCAGTGTCGGGGAACCACCCACACTGAAGGTTATTTATTTCAATATAAACACTCACCTGTGACTAAGCTTAAAGAGCGGCGTCATAACACGAGTGACCAAAGAATTTTAGGTCGTCTTTTTTTCATGAGATTATGATTTGTTGTATGGAGCCACGCCTTGAGCGTGGCTTTCTTTGTTTATGGAAATGGCTATATTACAAGTTGCTCTTTCAAAATAGACGTTAGGCACTTCGAAAATGCCTGACGTCTAATAACGCGCATACTCATGAAATTCGAAGAAAAACAAATTTACCACGTCTTTAATCAGGGAAACAATCGGCAAAAGATCTTTTTTGAACCCGAAAACTATAGATTTTTTACCCGTAAAATTCAGCGTTATATCTGTTCTTACGCAGATGTACTTTGCTACTGTTTAATGCCCAATCACTTTCATTTACTCGTTTCCCCAAATGCAGCTGCTTCCCAACCGAGCAAGGCAGTAAAGCCCCGTCGTAAGTGGGGTGAAATCGAGCCTGGTGCTAATGATGATCGTCAAGAAAAACTCAGTCATGCAATCGGCACTATGCTGAGCAGTTACACTAAAGCTGTGAATAAACGATACCAGCGCAGCGGATCTTTATTTAGAGGAAAGACAAAAGTGAAGCACAGTTGGACCGAAGGGACCACTATCATAGAAGGGCCAGGTGAACACCAGTATTTTCTACGAGAGAATAATTATGCTCGTACCTGTTTTCATTACATCCATCAAAATCCTGTCAAGGCAGGGTTGGTTTTAGAGTCCACGGATTGGGCTTATTCATCGGCGCAAGATTATGCGGGACTAGGGAATGAAAGCCTTTGTAATAAGGTGCTGGCAAAGGAATTAGGTTTAATTTAGGTCGCATCGAGACGTCAGGCACTTCCAAAGTGCCTGATGTCTATCCAGACGTAGTAAAACGCTCCCGATAGTTATCGAGGAGCTATCCGCCTCTATTACAAATCTAGCTTCCCTCTTTTTTAGGAGGTCCAGGAAAGAACATGTTCACCCTCTTGGTGTATGCCTCATAATCTAGACGCTTCTGCAAGGAGTAATACTCGGAAGGTTTCGCACCAGTGAAGTAAACTAGTGTAGCGTACATCAGCCTTGAGACAAAGAGTAGCCCCAAGCCCAGTAGCACCCAGATCAACATACTCTCCTGCTCCCTTAGTGCTAGCCACGAAGGAATAGCGGCGAGGATTAGCGCATTCCAAACCATCCATTCAGCAAAATAATTGGGGTGACGGGTGTATTGCCACAGCCCTACATCACAAACCTTATTCCGTTCTCCACGCGTCTTCATTTCTTTAAGAAAGGCGACCTTTTGTTTGTCAGCAATGGTTTCTATCACGAAGGCGGCAATCCAGAGGAGTAGTCCAATGATTTCTAATGCCGAGAAATTTGGATCAGGGTTAGCGGCAATAATGAAAGCCGGAAAGGCTAAAAATGAAGCATTGGCAAGCCCTTGCATAATGGCATCTACCTGCATCGCTAGTTGGGTGTTGACTTTACCTTGGCGTTCCCACCGAATGCGCTGGTACTGATAGCGAGGAAGTTCTTTTTGGAGATAGCCTTTGCGCCAATACATCAGTGCCGCAAGTCCCATACGCAGACCGATGAAAAGATAGGCGCCTCCAATAGCCCAAACCCGCCAGGTATACCCCTTCCCAATGAGAATAGTCACTACGCCGATGACCACAAGACCCCAGGGCCAGCCTATGTCCACAAAAGATAAACGCTCTGTTTTCCAAATAGGGATACACACGACCAAAGCAAAGAGGAGTAGTTGGAGAAGGCCGTTCACAAGGGAAATGGAAGCAAAAGATTGGCTCAATAACAAGATGGTCCAACCTAATACAAATGGGTATAGTGGTTTGAAATATTTCATTTATTGCAGCTGCTTCCTAGGCTAGTGATGATCTACTAAGATATCTATTAAATCGCTGACCTAGACAACATGCCTCAGTTCACTTCAATAAAGTGTTCGACCACCGGAAAAGGATTGTAATAGTGATGTAGTAGCGCTTTCCATTGTTGATAAGCTGAAGATTGTCGGAAACCAGTGGTGTGGTCTTCAAGCTGTTCCCACTGGACAAGTAATAAATAACGATTAGGGATCCCTATACAGCGCTGTAGGCTATGCCCGATAAAACCTTTTATAGACGAAATATACTGACCCGCTTTTTTGAAGTCTGCTTCAAAAGAATCCGGATCCGCGTCTGTGCGAATCGATAAGTAGGCTGCTTCTAGAATCACTTAGAGGTGGGTTTGATTGAAATAAAAAATCCCGGCTAGCTTGACTAGCCGGGATTTTCTGAGCGCCAGACGTCGGGCACTTCCAAAGTGCCTGACGTCTGATGTCTAGGCGAAATTAGTCGTTAATCGCGACACCTTCCAATTCAATAATATCGTGGATGATGGCGAGTACTTCGCGAATGTAAGAGTCTTTTGATACCGACTCCAAGAAGTCTTTATTGCGCGCCTGCTTGCTTTCGTCCGCCTCAAGCATTGGGAGGTCAACGTCTAAGTTGCGAGCACTTGGGTTAACGATTTTGCCAAACAAGTTCTCGTAACGCTCTGCATCAGTCTCACGGGCTGCTTCCAGTGCTTGGTAACCCTCCAAGTCTAGAGGATAAGCAGAAAGATCACGCAATTTCTTCAAGCGAGCCGCATTAGACTGCACTTTATTGAATACTGGAGTATCATTGACACGCGCCTTTGAACGAGCAGCAATCTGCTCCAGGTGCGTTAACTCTAACACGTCCTGATCATAATCAACGGCGGCGATTTCTGTCCAAGGCATGGCATTTTCTTCTTCCTTCTCGCCCGTTTGGATATAAGCGTAATTGTCTGGAAGAATGATGTCTGGAGTTACACCTTTCAGCTGAGTAGAACCACCATCAATGCGGTAGAACTTCTGAGTAGTAAGCTTAACCTGACCTAATGGCTTCACATTTTCAAAACCGCGTAGTGTGCGATCTAGGTCAATGAAGCGCTGTACAGTACCCTTGCCAAAGGTAGAGTTGCTACCTACAATTACGGCACGGCCATAGTCTTGTAGCGCCGCAGCTAAGATTTCACTAGCACTAGCACTGAAATTATTCACCATTACTACCAGTGGTCCATCGTATTGGATTTCAGGATTTACATCCATCAGTACTTCAGCTTCGTAGTCACGTGACTTAACCTGTACAATAGGGCCACGCTCGATAAAGAAACCTGACATCTTAACAACGTCGCGTAAGCTTCCGCCACCGTTGTTGCGA
Organism: Bacteroidota bacterium; assembly: GCA_039816955.1. GTDB lineage: Bacteria > Bacteroidota > Bacteroidia > Chitinophagales > Saprospiraceae > Lewinella. The sequence continues at coordinate 14,524 of JBCBWU010000127.1, read as the reverse complement.
AGGTCTAAGATGATACCATCTACTCCTACGTTCTTCAGCTTCTGAATTTCCTTCTCTACATCATCCGCACAGTGACGGCCATTGCGGTCTTGGAAGTCAGCGTAGAAACTCGGCAAGTAGATATAACCGATGGTTTCACCTTGAGAATTTCCATCGATGATTAGCGACTTTGCAAAGCGCTCATCCAGGATAACGATGTCCCGGGTGATGGTAATATCTTGTTCTGTTCCGTCCACTTTCTTGACCGTAAGAGTTACTCTGGTACCCTTGTCACCGCGAATTTGTGTGACTACATCATCTAGCGTCATACCTTTGATGTCCACTGGCTCGTCACCCTCTTGGGTCACTTTAGTGATGACATCATTGGCTTCTAGCTCTTTGCCTTTCCAGGCTGGGCCACCTACTACGATTTCTGACACTTTCGTGTAATCACCTTCATTTACCAGGCGAGCACCAATACCCTCCAACTTACCGCTGAAACGGATATCGAAGTTCTCTTTATCAATTGGCTTGTAATAGTTGGTATGTGGGTCGAATACGCCGGTGTAAGAATTAAGATACTCACTCATGCGGTCGTCGCGGTCGAGTTTCATCATACGGTCAAACCAGCGGTCGAACATCGTCAACACATCCTCGCGTGCTTCTTCCTCTAGTTCGGCGGTGGACTTTCCCGCTAAATCTTCATCGCCTTCCGCTTGCTTTTCCAGTGCATTAGCATAGCGTTCTAGCGCTTCGTACTTCAGATAGTCAGACCAGAATGCGTGCAGCTCTTTCTCGTCGGCAGGGTAATCCCGCTTATCACCGTCAAGCTCTACGGAGCCAGCCTGTGTGAAATCAAAGGGAGTTGCCAAAATATCGCGATAATAGCCCTGCGCCCGATCTAAGGCATTCGTCAGTAGGTCCTGGCTGAGGTTGAAAAAGGTAAATTCGCTCGCTTGGATCTGGTCATCCAATTGGGTGCGATGTTCGTTTAACTGAGCTACCTCTTTAGCGGTAAAGAAGCGTTTACCACCATCAATGGAGTTCAGATAAAGGTCATATGCTTTTTCGGAGAAATTATCGTCTAGATCTTGTGGACTATAGTGGTAGCGCTCCATCCCACGTACCAGTGTCTGTAAGAGAACGGCTTCCTTCTGTTCGTCGCTAAGCTGGGGGAAAACGAAGGCTGCTAACACACCGACGGCCGCCAGGGAGAATAAGATGGACTTTGTTGATTTCATATTGCTTTTTTTGCAGGATACATTCTTAAGACGTGAAAAATAACGTCAAGATACCTCGGATGATCTTTTTGTAATTAACCTGATGAGGGATTAAAAATTGTGCAAATCACGCGCCTACTATAACGATTGATGTCAAAAATAAGTTTTTTGCATTGAATTGTATGGTGCGACTTCAGCATAAGATGCAGCAATTAATACTGTATTCCTAATCACTTTGTTGTCCAAAACCGTGCCAAAGCTGAAATATGAATATTTCCTGACCGTTTTGTACGTATCTTTGCCGCTGTACCAATGGGCAGCAAGCTTGCAACTTGCCCATTCCGCAAGGCCTGTCGCTGTGCGGAATCACTTGCTTTAACGTACACACAACACATGTCTAGACGTTTGCACAACCTCGTCAATAACGAGGAACTCAAGCGCCGTATGGAAGATAGTCCAGAGGCGCGTACCACTCTTTCCTTCTACCAGTACTACAATATTGAGAATCCGTTGATGTTCCGTGATCAGCTATTCCGCGAATGGAGTAAACTGGACGTTTACGGTAGGATTTACGTGGCGAAAGAGGGAATCAACGGACAAATCTCAGTACCCACTGCCGGTTTTGCAGCCTTTCAAGAGGCCATGTACAGCATTCCCTTTTTGCAGGACATCCGCTTGAATATTGCCATCGATGATGATGGTAAATCTTTCTACAAGCTGAAGATTAAAGTGCGCGATAAGATCGTTGCGGATGGTCTAAACGACGATACCTTCGATGTAACCAAACGCGGTAAGCACCTATCAGCTCAAGAGGTCAACAATCTCTTGGCTCAAGACGAGACTATCGTGGTAGATATGCGCAACCACTACGAAAGTGAAGTAGGCTATTTCAAAGGCGCCATCCGGCCCGATGTAGAAACCTTCCGTGAGTCGCTACCAATTGTGGAAGACATGCTGGCCGAGGATAAAGACAAGCCGATTGTCATGTACTGCACCGGTGGTATCCGTTGCGAAAAGGCCAGTGCTTACTATATGCACAAAGGCTTTGACAAGGTGCATATGATAGATGGGGGAATCATTGAGTACGCCCGTCAGTGTGAAGAACAGGGGCTTGAAAATCACTTCATTGGTAAAAACTTTGTTTTTGATGAGCGTTTAGGTGAGCGTATTTCTGAAGATATTGTTTCCAAATGCCACCAGTGCGGAAAGCCTGCTGATAGCCATACCAATTGCGCAAACACAGCTTGCCACATCCTCTTTATCCAATGTGAAGAGTGTGCAGCGAAGTATGAAGGTTGTTGCTCTAACGAGTGTAGAGACTTCAATCGGTTGCCTACTACAGAGCGCGTGCGCCTACGCCCTCTGATGACCTTCAATGGTACTAAATTTGGCAAAGGTCGTTATAAGGCCAACCGGCAGAGTGACTCCGTTTTGGAGTCATAAGATTCTGTTAAACCCGAATTGATATCGAGTACTTGTAGAGCAGCGTTTCTAACTTGAAAAGAAAACGCTGCTCTATGAATTTCAGATTATTGCTGCTCCTGTGCGGGCTAGCCCATTCTTCTTTTTTGCTCAAAGCACAAATTGATGAATTACCGCAACGTACTGCGCTGTTCGAATATCAACTAGAATTTCAGGAAGAAACGATTTCTTACTTGCTCTCATCCGGAGGGCAATATGAAGATCCGCGTAAGCTGGTGCTTTATTTACAAGGCTCCCAGCCCATACCCCTCTTCATCAAGCAGGAAAGCGGTGCTTACGCCACTACTTTCCCCGCAGACTATTATCCTCATCGGGCGGACTATTTCTTTTGTATACTTCCTAAACCAGGAACACCTATTGTGGCCGGAGAAGATACCCTTGCACCAAGTGGAATGTGCCTGGATCTGGAAACGCATACGATGCCTGAGGCATATCAGAAGCATAATTACCTCGACTATTACGTAAAACGAGCGGCAGCGATACTGGAGCACTTGGCGGGTAAGTTGGAATTAGACTCCATAATAGTCATAGGTGGTTCTGAAGGCGCTAGAGTTGGAACAGCTTTAGCTCGAACCTGCCCCTTAGTTACACACTTTATTTATTACTCCGCTGATCCACTTGGGCGATTCAATCAACTGTTGGCAGCAGAGCGTAATGCCAGCCTCCGTGGAGAAACTACAGCTGAAGAAGCAGAAGCCAATATTGAAAAACTATACGCAGAATGGACAGTGAAAAACGCTGATCCGCTCTCTGTGGACGCTACTACCGGCGATACCAACCGGGCTTGGGTTTCTTTTTCTGCGCCATTAGTAGAAGACCTACTAGAGCTGGAAATACCCGTATTGGTTGCCTACGGAACTGCGGATGATGCAATTTCGAATATGGACCATTTGCGTTTAGAGGCCATTCGTCGGAATCGACAGAACATGGAGTTTAAGGCATATCCAGATCACGATCATCACTTAAATAAGGTGGTTCGAAATGAAGATGGAAAAGCTGTTTCCAGCGAATATGTCTTTGATAAAATCTACGCAGATTGGTTAGCTTGGACAACAGAGCACTAGGGTTTGCGGGAAGCTCCCTATCTTGAGCCAGCAATAAGCTGCGCCCATGTCTGGTAAACTCTATCTCGTTCCTACTCCTATTGGTAATTTGGAGGATATGACCTTACGCGCCATCCGCGTGTTGAAGGAAGTGTCATTGGTTTTAGCGGAGGATACTCGTACGAGTAAACGCCTACTACAGCATTTTGAGGTAGATACTCCTTTGCGTGCTTTTCACGCCCATAACGAGCACAAGGTTACCGACAGTCTGGTGGAGCAACTGTTGGCTGGCGCCGAATGGGCCTTAGTGACAGATGCGGGTAGTCCAGGTGTCAGTGATCCCGGTTTCCTGCTGGTACGCGCGTGCGTAGCTGCTGGAGTGCAAGTAGAGGCCCTACCGGGTGCTACTGCCCTCATTCCAGCTCTCACTGCCTCGGGCCTACCGGCGGATAAGTTTCATTTTGAAGGCTTTTTACCACATAAGAAAGGACGCCAAACGCGCTTGCAATACTTGGCGGAATTACCGGTCACCTTCGTTTTATACGAAAGCCCTTATCGCCTGGTGAAGTGCCTGGATCAATTGATGGAACATTGCGGTCCCGAGCGGCAGGCCTGTGTAGCACGGGAATTGACCAAGATGTACGAAGAAGTACGTACGGACTCCCTCACCGAACTTAAAGCCTACTACGCAGCAAAGGGCAAGGTGAAGGGAGAAATTGTGGTAGTGGTAGCCGGGAAGCCTTAAATTCCGCGCGACGTACTATACTACTGTTTTTAAGAGAATCAATGTTTATGAGAACGGTGCTGCTTTGTTGTCTGGTCCTCTCTATTTCTTCATGTAGCATTTTAAAAGTGAATCGATACCAAGCGGACGACCGTAGAGTTGTGATTGTTGGTGCTGGCGTTGCCGGTTTAGCTGCTGCTTACCACCTGAGGCAGAATGGTTTTCAGAATGTGGTAGTGCTGGAAGCGCAGGCGCAGATTGGCGGCCGTTTGAGAACCGACTGTAGCTTAGGAATAGCGTTTGATGAGGGCGCAAGCTGGATCCACGGCCCCAAGGGTAACCCCATTACTGAAATTGCGGAAAAGGTAGGGGCCAATACCTTCATGACTGTAGATGATAATATCAAGGTTTATGATGTAGACGGTAGCGAATACGAGCAGGAGGTACTGGAGGAAGTGGAAGAAATTTATGAAGACTTGCTGGAAGAAGTTCAGGGGAGTAGCGACCGTAGCTTCGGAGAAGTATTCTTCGAGCAATTTCCTCAATACAAGAACGATCGACTGTGGACTTTCATCTTATCAGCATTTTTAGAGTTTGACACAGGAAGCGATATCTATCAACTCTCTTCTCTAGATTTCTACGATGATGAGGATTTTCGTGGAAAGGACGTTCTGATCACCGATGGTTATGATAAGATTGCGGATTACCTGGCTCAGGGAATTGAAATAGAACTCAATAGCCGGGTAACTGCGGTTGATTATACAGGTGCTACCGCAATGGTTACCACAGACAAGGCAGAATACGAAGCTGATTTTGTGCTTGTTACAGTTCCGCTAGGAGTACTTAAGAAAGGAACGATTTCCTTCCAACCTGAATTGCCGGCACCAACCCAAAGCGCTATCAATAACTTGGAGATGGGAACGGTTAACAAGTTCTTGCTGACTTGGGACACTGCTTTTTGGGATACTGATGTGCAATACATAGGCTTCACGCCAGAAGAAAGAGGAAAGTTTAATTTCTTTCTTAACCTCAGGACCTATACCGAGGCCAATGCGTTAATGACTTTTGCTTTTGGCGACTATGCGGTACAAACGGAAGAAATGAGTGACGCAGCTATTATGGAGCAAATAGTGGCGCATTTGAAGATGATGTACGGCGAGGAGATTCCGCCCCCAACCCAGTTTCTTCGCACCCGTTGGCGCCAAAATGAATACACCTTTGGAAGCTATTCTTTTGCTACGAATGGCACCCGCTCCAGCGACTTCGACGTTTTTAGTGAGCCGATAACTAATCAGCTGTTTTTTGGTGGTGAGCATACAATTGCGGCCTATAGAGGAACCGTACACGGAGCTTACCTCAGCGGGCTGAGAGCCGCCCGGCAAATTATGAGTATAGCTGGAAATTACTCACCCTTTAACCCTTAAGTACTTTCTATACAGTCTGTCCGCCGTCAATCGGTAGTGCGAGGCCGGTAATAAAATTAGAGGCGGGGTCACACAGCCAAAGAATTGCATTGACAATATCATCTACCTCCCCAAAACGGCGCATGGGAATGGTGCGCAGGAGCTTTTGGTCAATTCCTTCCGCTGCGGCGAACAGTTGGTCAGCGAGTGGAGTATTGGTGAATACTGGACAAACCGCGTTTACTCGAATACCGTAACGAGCGTATTCCAGTGCGGTAGCCTTAGTCATACCGATTACCGCGTGCTTGCTGGCGGTGTAGGCCATTTGACGCGGTAGACCACGCAAACCTGCAATGGAACTCACATTAATTATACAGCCACTGCCTTGCTGTTCCATGATGGTTAGCTCCTCCTTCATACAATAGAATACACCACTTTGGTTTACTGCAATGACACGATCCCAGTCGGGCAGTTCCAGCTCGCGGGTAGTAGCCATAGGGGCTCCAATTCCGGCATTGTTTAAACCGATATCAAGCCGGCCAAAATGAGCATGACAATGCTGAACAGCGGCTTGTACTGATTCGTAATCGCTAACATTACAAAACGTAAACGTAGCTTTGGTGCCTTGACTATTCAGCTCGGCAGCGACTTGCTTCCCGAGCTCTTCTTGAATGTCAGCAATAGCAATATGGGCGCCTTCCTGAGCAAAGGCAAAAGCGGCGGCTTTACCAATACCAGAAGCACCACCAGTGATGAAAACAACCTGATCTTTAAAACGCATAGATGATTGCGGTTAGGCGGGTGTTGGAGTATTTACAAGAGCGTCGATAACGGTATGCACGTCGTAGCGAATAATGCCTAAACCGCCGCCCGGAGCGTAATTATTATAACCTAAAAAGTATAGACCTTGGTACGAACCAGCGCCAATTGGCGAACGAGGTAATTCTCTTTGATCGAAATTATCCTCGTCCAGGTTGAGCCATTCGCTGAGCAAAGCTCGGAAGCCGGTAGCCAGAATGACGGTGTCAAAGCGGAGTTCCTCACCATTGGTAAACAGCACACTGCTACTACCAAAATGCTCAATACCAGGAAGTACTTTCAATTGTCCAGACCGGATGTAATCTAGGGTGCCTAGATCAATGACGGGCGTCTGTCCGGTTTCTCTCAGTTGCTTGGCTGGTGAGATAGCCGGTAACTCAATGCCGTATTTGGGAAGGTCTCCTACTGTGAAGCGGCGAACGGCTAGCCCAAGGGCATCACCTAGCCAGTGGGGGAGTTTGCCAATTTTTAAAGCGGTGACTTGTGTAGGGCGCCCAAACACTTCGCGTGGGACAATATTCACCGGACCACGTACGCTAATGTAGGTTTCTACGTCTTTTTCACACAAATCCAGTGCTATTTCAGCACCACTATTGCCCATACCCACTACCAGTACACGTTTACCCTTGTACGGAGCAGGATTTTGATAGTCATGGCTGTGGATGATCTCTCCGGCAAAGTCATCTTCGTTCTGAAAATGTGGCCGAAACGGAATACGATTCATGCCGGCACAAATGATCACGTGCGGGCTGGAGTAAGAACTATCATCAGAACAAGTGACCGTCCACACATCGTTTTCCTTTTCAATAGCGGTTACGGTCTTTCCAAAAAGCGGCTCAATACCTCGTTTCTGGGCGTAGTTCTCGTAATATTTGACCAGGTCTTTTTTGTGGACGTAGCGATCAAAGTCCTCCGGGAAATCTTCACCCGGTAGATGCGATAACTCTTTTACTGTGTGCAAGTGTAAACGATCATAATGATCGCGCCAGCACTGTGCTACACCTTCCCCTTTTTCCAGAATCAAAAAAGGAATATTCTTTTCGCTTAACTGACCTGCCGCTGCCAAACCAGCCGGGCCAGCGCCAATGACAATCACTGGTGAAGCTTCCATCTTATTACGCTTGAAATTTATTTAAGGGAAGGTAGGGATTTTTTTCAACTCAACCCCAGCCACCTCCGCCCGGAGTCTCAATGCGGATGCGCTCGTTGGGCTGTAATGACATACTGGTTACACCCTCCAGTTTAATTCTTTGCCCATTAGCTGTGATCTGATATTGGACACCGGCCTGGCCTGCATTACCACCTACTTGACCATAGGGGCCGCTAGCACGCCTTTGGGTAAGCAGGGTTACTTCCAGTGGAACCAGTGCTTCTATTTCTCTTACCAAGCCATCACCGCCTCGCCATTTGCCCGCTCCGCCTGAGCCCCGCCGCAGGCTAAACTCGCATAGCCGAACGGGATATACCCGCTCTAGATCTTCAGGGTCAGTGATGCGCGTATTGGTCATGTGCTGGTGCACACCACTGCGGCCAGGGAAACCCGGGCCAGCGCCTACTCCGCCACCAATGGTTTCGTAGTAGCCAAAATCCGCATTTCCGAAGAGGAAGTTATTCATCGTGCCCTGGCTAGCTGCGGCTAAACCAGAAGCCTTTAGGAGCGTATCCACTAGGCGCTGACTGACCTCTGTATTACCTCCAACCACCGCGGGGCACAGTTCTGGAGTGTCAACAAAATGGGGGTGTAGAAAGGTATTGGGAGGTAGTTCAATTTTCACAAAGCGCAAGAGGCCTTCATTCAACGGAATATCGTCTTCTACTACCAGACGAAGAACGTACATCAGGGCACTATAAACAATGGAAATGTTGGCATTAAAGTTAGCGGGATGTACCTCTGAGGTGCCCGTAAAATCAACCGCTAGTTGGGTGCCATCGAAGTGTAGTTTGAGATGGATGCTGTGCCCATCATCCAGGGATTCGGTGGCCGTTAAAATTCGATTTTGAAATGGAATAAGCTTTTGGGCTAAGGCTTGCGCAGCATTTTGCTGTAAAGCCTCCATATAGTGTAATACTTTGTTCGATCCGTGTTGATTGGCTAATTCTAGTAATGCCCTTTCTCCTGTTTTTAGCGCAGCAAGCCCCGCTCTGAGGTCAGCTAGGTTTTCGGCTAGTGCTCTTGTCGGGAAAGGCCCGGAAGTGATTTTTTCTTCAATGGCTTTCCACTGAGCTTGTCCAGCTTTGACTAGATACTGTGGCGTGAAGACGACTCCTTCTTCGGCCAAATTCTGCGCATCTGGTGGCATGGAACCCGGTCGCTTGCCGCCTACTTCTGCGTGATGGGCTCTATTGATGACATAGCCAATACAATTGCCTGCTGCGGTAAATACCCCCTGAAGTAAGGTAATGTCTGGTAAGTGCGAGCCACCGTATTTAGGATGATTAACAATGAGTACATCACCGGGACTAACGGGCGTATGTGCCAAACATAGACGAGCGCAGATGCCCAGACTGCCTAGGTGTACAGGAATGTGAGGCGCATTGACAACTAATTGCCCTTGGGCGTCGAGCAGCGCACAGCTAAAGTCGAGCCGCTCCTTTACGTTGACACTAAAGGCTGTGCGTTGCAGTTGCGAACCCATAGCATTAGCGATTGCGGCAAAACGATTGGTAAATAACTCTAATTCTACAGCTTCTCCCCACTCTTCTTTTATGTCAGTAGATCCAAGCTGTCGCTCAAGTAGGGCGTGGCCCTGTGGCCAAATGGTCATTTCCCAATCTTGGGCTACGAAAGCGGTAGCTTGTTGGCCACTCAAGACAAAGGGCCCCTGTGCGCAAAACGCTTCCTCTAATTGTTCCCATTGAAAGTTATCGACGGTTGTGGCAGCGGCTGTCTTTTTTGGTGCCTCCAGCTTCGTCAATTTTGGTGCTCGAGTAGCGGCAAAGACTTTGATACTTTCCAATTCGACGTTTCGATCCTGGGGTAGATAGCCAAACTGTTTTTTATAATGCTGGGCAAAACTTTGCGCAACATCCACCTCTTCCCGGTAACGGATCTCTAAAGGGGTGTCCTGGCCCTGGAACCTAAGGTAGAGTAAGGTTCGAGCGGGTTGTGGAAGTATATCATCGAATCCCTCTTTACGTAGCAAAGCCTTAGCTTCCGCGAATGCGCTTTGTAAATATTCCACTAAGGGAATGGAGAGTTCGGTCAAGGGTTCTAAAACCTGTATTTCGCTCAGTCTTTCAATGCGAGCGTGCCCTATTCCGTAGGCGCTCAGGAGACCGGCATCACGGGGTAGTACAATGGTATTGATCCCTAAGAGTTCGGCGATGGCACAGGCGTGCATGCCACCAGCACCACCGAAGGCTAAAAGGGCATATTCGCGTGGATCGAATCCTTTTTGCACTGAAATGCGACGGATCGCGGTGGCCATTTTCTCATTAGCGATTTGCTCAAATCCACGCAGTAGTTTTTCCCTTGAGTAGGTTAAACCAGTCTGTGTTTTGAGTTTAGCTTGCACTGTAGTTAAGGCCTTCTCAGCCATATATCGCGATAAGGGTACGCTTAGGCTGTCTGGAATGAGCTTACCCAGTAGAAGGTTAACATCCGTAATCGTTAATGGTCCACCCGCACCGTAGCAGGCTGGTCCAGGAAAGGCACCGGCACTTTCGGGGCCAACAATGAGTTTTCCGTCTTTTACATCACAAATAGAGCCACCACCGGCGGCTACTGTTTCAATGGCCAGGCCCGGACTAAGTACCGTAGCGTCCCCCACTTGTACCTTAAAACGGTAGTCTAGTTGTCCGGCGTAGCGAGCAGTATCCGTACTGGTGCCGCCCATGTCTAAGGTGAGAATTTTCTGAATGCCTAAGGACTTGGCAATGCGTGCTGCTCCTACTACCCCTCCGGCGGGGCCGCTCAGTAGGCTGTCTTTTGCTCGAAATTTAGGAGCTGCTTGTAAACTACCAGCACTACTCATGACCAGGAACTGCTCATGCCCCATTTGTTTGGGGAAAATCCGGTTGCGAATGCGCGTCAGGTACTGATCGATGATGGGATCTAGATAGGCATTGACTAAGGCCGTTTGGCTACGCGTCAATAACTTTACGGAAGGGCTTAGCGCATGGCTGATACTAGTGTAGTGAAAGCCTGCTTTCTCCAGGGCTTGTTGGAGCTCCTTTTCGTGTTCAGGGTTGCGGTAGGCGTGTAGTAGGGCCACGGCCACCGAATCGGCATCAATTTCACTGACGATATGCTCAATTTCGGTGTTGGTTAATGGGTGCAAAACGGTGCCATCTGCGGCTAAACGTTCTTCTACTTCAATCACTTGTTGATGCAGGAGCGCTGGTTCGGGAATATGGAGTTGGAAGAGATGAGGCCGTTGCTGAGTGCCTATGTAAGGGAGGTCGGCAAAGCCTTTGGTGATGAGTAGTGCTACCTTTGCTCCCTTTCTTTCCAATAGTGCATTCGTCCCTTTCGTAGTGCCCAAACGGAGTTGAAGCGGAGGGAAGGGCTCATGCAATGGGGTTTGGGTGAGCAGGCGTGTGGCTAATACAGGCGCTTCTTCTCGGGCGGTGAATTCAACAGTGGCAGGAAGGGGGGTATTTAGGGGGGCCTTCAGTTTTAGAATACTGGAATCTGGGTCAAGACTTACTACCTGGTAGCTTCGTTCTGGATGATCCAAAAGTTGTAGCTGATAATCACGCAAAAGGTCCGCTCGCCTATTGAGGAAGCGATATTCTACTAGATATTCGTTGTTGCCCAAGTCTTGAATCAGGTGTGCACGAAGGCCTCCGCTGGAGAGCACTTTCACGCGCTTCAAGTCGTTGTTGTGATTCAACACTAGTCCATCGGTAAAGGTACCTCCGGTATCAATCCAAATTTGCCATCGGTTCATGACCCAAAGGTAAGGCGGGTAAGAAAAGTTTGGGTACCGGCTTAGCCGGAAGCTAAAAGAGTCAGTGATCAAAATTTAAAAAAGACCTTCTGCCGTGCCCCTTGCCAAAACGGCTGCTCCCACCTAACTTTGCAACAAGAAGCGTCTTTGATGCGTTTCCAATAGTCCAACTAAACAGGAAGTAAAGGGGAGTATGTATATACCGCCAGATTATAAGGAGTTGTTTGCGGAAGCCGAACGATACGGACGGCTCGGGGATGTATACCATGCGGTAAAGCTCTACAAGCGCGTAATTAAACTAAAGCCAGACTGGCCGGCCCCCTACCTGGCCCTTGGGCGCATCTACCACGAGCGACGGGAGTGGAAGCCTGCTTTTCATTATTTCAAAAAAACGGTTGCTTTTTTGCCAGAACAACGCGAGGCCTGGTGGTCCATCGGTATTGCGGCAACTGCGCTCAAGAAGTGGCGAGTAGCACGTAATGTATGGGGGAAATTTGGCTTGAGCGAACTTCCCCGTAAACCAGAAGGCCTTCGCCTGACCTACGATGGTACCTTCGAAATTCTTTGGATGTCAGCACTGGATCCGGCACGAGCACGCATTTTGAGTATTCCACACCCCGCTTCAGGTTTTCGTTTTCGCGATGAAGTGCTCTACGAACGTAAAGCGGTAGGTCACCATATAGTAGACAAACGTAGAGTACCGGTCTATCCGGAATTGGGCGTTGTTAAACATTCACATTATCGCACCTATTCCTGCTTACTGCACCATGCATCTGCTGAACAAATTCAGCAATTGGAACGACTGTGCTATGATGCCCGCCTGGCCTTTGAAATTTGGTCCAACGCAGCCCGCTCTATGGTGGTGGATAACCCACAGGCTTTTCCGGAATATTATGGCCGCTCTATTCTTCCAGCCGAAGAAAAGGACACACCAGATGATCACGCGCTAATTGCTCTGGCCGCGATGCACCAGGCGGAGGTGTTACATGTGTTGGACGCCTGGCAAGTCATCAGCCTAGGGCAATATTCGGATTTACGAGCCTACTAGCAGCTCTAGCTAGTGATCTAACCAAGCTTTAAAATCTTTTACCCGATCGCGGCTTACTACGTGTTCCACCCGTTCGTTAGTGGGGGTTATCTTCACTTTCAAGCGATGGCTAAACCAGCTGTCGATTTGTTGTATGGAGTTGATGTGTACAATTTGACCGCGGTTAATCCGGAAGAAGTCCTTGGGGTCTAGTTCCGTTTGTAGGCGGTCGATGGTGGTATCTAGTACAAAGCGCTTGCCTTGTTGATCAATGGCAAAAGTGATGCCTTCGTCACTGTACAAATAAGCAATATCGTTGGTCAGTAGATAGGTTAAGCTCTTTCCCTGCTTAGTGAGGAAGCGTTGCCGGTAGGCATCTTGTTGTTGTAGAGGGAGGTTGGCCAATAGCTGCTGCCAATCAGTTGTGGGTTGAACTTGATGATACTTCGTATACTTCGCCAGAGCAGCTTCTAGTTCCTCTTTTTCTATAGGCTTAAGCAAATAATCAATGCTGTTCAGCTTGAAGGCTCGCAGTGTATATTGATCAAAGGCCGTCGTGAAGATCACGGGTGCCGTCAATTCAATGTGCCGAAAAATATCGAAACTTAAGCCGTCGGCCAGCTGAATATCCATAAAGACCAGATCGGGGGCGGGATTGTTTTGAAACCATTCCACCGCATCTTCTACAGAGTCAATGGTGGTCAGTATTTGAAGATCGGGGACCAGATCGGTGAGCATTCCGCTCAGGTACTGAACCGCGTGAAACTCATCTTCAATGATCACTATTTTCATAAACAGTGGATTTTTGAGGGTGTATTAATGGTAGGGCAACGGTGAAATTATGTTCATCTTCGTGAATATCAATAGCCTGCTCCGTGAAGTAGGAATAGCGTTTACTAATGTTTTCTAGTCCTACCTGCGTGGAGTCGAGTACTTGCCTTTTGCGCTGTAGATTATTGGTGACTACCAGCTGCATATGCTCATTCACGTAGACCTCTATCAATAAGGGATGTTTGCGACTGATAATGTTGTGTTTAATGGCATTCTCGAAGAGAATTTGCAAACTCAAGGGTACAATTTTATAGTTTTCAAAGGTTTCATCTACCTTGATATTGACCTGCAGATTACCACGAAAGCGTTCCTCCTGTAAGAAGTTGTAGGCTCGGATAAAAGCCAGTTCATCAGATAGTGGAATTAGCGGTGCACTCCGGCTTTCCAAAATATAGCGGTATACTTTTGATAAGCGTTGTAGGTAGCGCTTGGCCAAATCCTGATCTTCTCCTACAATATGCATGAGCGTATTGAGACTGTTGAACAGGAAGTGCGGATTAACCTGGTTGCGTAGTCCCTGAAGCTCGGAACGGATCTGGGCTTGCTTGGCCTCTTCTTTTTCCGTTATTGATTCCCTGAGCTGGGTATAAAAGTAAATAGCTTCATAAAGGACGATGATTGCGAATGATACTGAATAGGTGGTAAGATAAGCTTGATAGATGTTGGGTTCATAATTGTCTGGAACAGAGCAGAGTTTTAAGAGATTAACTACTACTATGTTTACAACAGGAACGGATAGAACATAAATCACTATCATGTTCTTGATTCGCCTTTTCGCATGTACGAAGCCTGGATACTTCTTTCGCATCGCAACCATGATGGTTCGAAAGAGCGCCCAGAAGCTAGTGGAAAAGACAAATGCTTGTTGCCATTCCGCCCAAAAAGTAGACCATTCCTGCCATGGATAGAGCTGAAAAAAAATCTGAGGTATAAAGAAACTGGTGAGCGGTAGCCCGATGAGTACAAACAGGCGATCGTCGAAACCCAGATATTGCTTGGCGGTATTCATATTTGGCTAAGACTCTACGTACTAAAGATACATGTTCTCTGGTACTGGTAGCAAAAGTATAGGTAAGCACTCGGGGCAAAAAGTGAAAAGCCATG
>JBCBWU010000126.1:0-21254 GCA_039816955.1 Bacteroidota bacterium | reverse complement strand
TCCTCCGTCATTGAATAGGTAATCGGCCATTAATTTCCCAGCTGTACGGCCGCTCTCCACAACTTTAGAGGTAACCGGTAAAAGAACAGGAGAATCCATCCTACGAGCCCCGGCAGCGGCAAAGGCACCTGCCAATTCCGGCAATATTGCTTTCCCGGCACCTTCCATCCAATCCACAAAACTCCTAAGGTTACTGGGATCTGTATAATGAAGTGTGTTTGTACCATCAAATTCCCAGTTGACGACCCACCAGTCGCGCCCCAATTCCCAGCTACCAGTTTTAAAGGTGACACTCATATTCGTATGTGCTGGATTGGTAAATCCGGGCGCAATATTGGTCCATGTTTTATGCTCTTTGTAGTCATCACTGTATTTATGGACTATAGAGACCGTTCTGATTCTTCTGCCGGTACTATTCATTACCCGGACCCTAGCATACCTTTTCATCTTGAAGGTTTTAGATTATAGAAATTGCTGCAGAATGCTGCGTTCGACAGCAATATACCGGCCATATCCACTCAAGTCAGGATAGGAAAGGTCAACGGGTACTTTAAAGGCGGTAAGTGGCAACTACCATAGGATAATTGGCGCTAGCCTCTGGACAGCACGATGAGAAAGATGAGCCTCCGCTCAATAGATGGGTCTGCATAAAGCTAGTATTCCTAGCAAGTTCAAGCGCTACCTTGCAGTTTTGAATTCGATAATGTGTGGCTGTAAACGGATACCATCTTCCGTGCGAAAACTACTTGGAATGGTAAACTGGTAATGCTGGTTAGGCTCCAAACTTACCGGAACGGTGTAGGATTGATTTTCCTCTCCCCAACTCCGTCCACGGGGATCCATTTTGGGGCAGTAATCTTTTCCGAGCGGCCCAAAGTCGATACCCGCGTGGTAGCCGTTCAGGGCTTGAGAAAAACGAACAGTAATGCTTTCTATACTTGGATCAACTGTATTACTGCCATTTTCAAACTCTAAAATTTCCACCACCGTGGGTCGTGAACGTTCGTAGTCTTCGCGTAAAGTAGCAACTGATTTTGGCAATAACTTAGACTGATCTACCAGGCGCTCGATTGCTGCTCGATCAGTAAAATCTAACTCGATAAGTTCGCGGATTGCCACTTTCTTGTCGGACGCATTATTGTAGTAGCGCTCGCAAATCTCATAACCAATGTAGTAGCCCAAATCCCGAATTTTTAATTCGTTATTATTCGAACCCCACATCCAGTTGTAATTATTGCTACCGCTAAAGAGGTCAACAACGAAACGTTTTACTACGCGCTCCCGGTTGTTTTTACCAAAGGAAATAGCAGGAGAACTCGAAGGAAGATCCGTCACTACACAGGAGACAAACTCGGCGGCCCCTTCGTACAGGCACATGGAAAGCAAGTCATGTTGGAGCTCGTTTTGTTGAGTATGAATATACTCGTGGGTACACAGCAAAGGCAGATCGTTGATGGGTGTACTTTCCCGGTAGAAGGGCTGTCGCCAATCGGGTAGCTCATCGATCACCGTTTGCTCGTTCGCCATAGACAACTCTGTGCCGATGAGCACTTTCCCTTCGTGGGTGGTACCGCCTGTTCTAAACGCTCCTACCGTAAAATAGACCGGAACCGGCTTCAATTCGGGATAAGCCTGGCGTAGCAACTCCAGTTTTGCTTCAATAGCAGGTAATTGATCCGGAACTTTCAGGGTTTGGGCTCGAATGGATTCCCAGAAGCGGGGATAATTGCGAATAGCTTGTACGTATTCCTCCGCAGTGTAATTGCGCACCTCCATCACCGCTTCCAATCCGGGACTAGCACGATCAATGTACAATTCTTGCAGTAGGCGCAGTTGTTCAACAGAATCTTGCTTTGCAACAATTTCGTCATAGGCTTCCCAGAAGCGCTCAATATCGGTGAACATAAAATCCTGTCCGAATAAAGAGGGCCAGGATGAAATGGTGAGAAAGGTAGAGAAAGCGAGGAGTGCGATGTGTTTTTTCATACTCTGTGGTTTATAAATGGCAGGAAAACAGTTACGCTTTACCCTCCATTGAGCGCACAATCAAACTAAGGCGTAATAAGACTGACACCATTCCCGTAGTTGCACCGCTATTTTTCGGGGGTCGTTAGTCTCAGGTCGCAAACGGAGCGCAACTTGTCGTTGGTGTTTTTGCTGGCTTAGCATATAGGCCTTGTCATAGTAACGAAGTGCAATAGCGGCGGCAGCTGCGTAATCTTGTTGATCCAAGGCTGCTAAGGCAGCCTGCAAATGTTGCCCACCGAGGCGCTTGCGAATACGGCCAAAAGCTTCTTTTAACTCTTCTACTGGATAGCTGGCGTAGTCTTCCACCAAATTATCAATACGCCACTCCACAGGAAGATCCAGGACCACCAGCGGAGCCGAAGCAATGTGTTGCCAGAGTTCGGCTGGCAGATACACTCGACCAATCGATTGGCTTTCATCCTCTAGCCAAACCGGATTAGTATCTAGAGGAGTGAGTTGTAAGAAATGATGAAAAAGTAGGTTCTCAAAGTGTTCAACGGTAGGCTGTTGATCTTCTCCTAAGGCTCCGAAGGCAGAGCCCTTGTGACTGGCAATCCCTTCTAAATCAACGACCGTTTCGCCAAGTCCCTTCAGCGCCTGAAGGATCTTGGTTTTGCCACTGCCCGTTGGTCCGCTTAATACTAATATGGGGCGCGAAAATTGCTTTAATGCTTCGCGACCGGCTTTTCGCAAAGCTTTATAACCGCCCGCTATCACTTGTACATCCGAGAAGGTCTTTCCGAGCAGCCAGCCCATACTCTGCGAACGTTGGCCACCGCGCCAACAATGAATAGCAACTTCCTGATTGGGAGCTAAACGGCGAGCTTCTTCTACGTACCAGCGCATTTTCTTCCCCACCATCTCCAGGCCACGCAGAAAGGCCGAATCCGGTGAATCTTGTTTGTAGAGGGTACCTACTTCTGCTCGCTCCGCATTATCGAATAAGGGAAGACTAAGTGCCCCTGGCCAGTGCCCTTTGGTGTACTCGCCCGGAGAGCGTACATCCAGCAAGGGCGGAGGACTTGTCAATTTGAACCAATCTTGAGGAGCTATTATCTTCAATCTGTCTGCGGCTAGCTTAGAGGAATAACCCGAGCTTTGGGGTGATCGTTCATAAATCGCTGAATTATTCTGGCCGTATCTGGATATCCGGGATACATTTTAACTGCTTCCCGCAGAGTATTGGTATCGGCACCTTCCTCGGCGTTTACGTATCCGAAGCCCGCGAAATGCCCACCCTGCACCAGGATAACTGACTGCTCACCTTGACTACGCCCTTCATCCAGCAAAAGAAAATCATCATCAAAAACGGTTTTTAGACGTTCTTTGGCGGCCGCTGCTCGTTCATTGTATTCCTCTACTGATTCCTTTCCGGCGCAGGCCCCTCGACATTGTTTAAGGTGGTAATGAAAGCAGGCTCCCTTCCCAGGAAACAGATGACAATAACGGGAACAGAGTTCCATATCCTTCACTAAAAAGTTTAGTCGTCCTTTGGCGCCAGACATGCTGGGGTACTCAGAGATTACCTGATACTGCTCACGATTTTTAGCATTGTTCCGGATGACATCAAAGCAGATGTAACCTTCATCGTTC
The DNA here is from genome assembly GCA_039816955.1 of Bacteroidota bacterium. Taxonomy (GTDB): domain Bacteria; phylum Bacteroidota; class Bacteroidia; order Chitinophagales; family Saprospiraceae; genus Lewinella. The sequence goes on along the minus strand of JBCBWU010000126.1, from coordinate 17,633 downwards.
GTATAGGTATGAATGGCAAAAGGAAACTTGGTACGACGCTGCGCCCGATTGATCGGCGGGCGTAAACGCTTGATCTCGTGTGATTCCAGCAGCAAAGCGACCAATTCACTCCCCGTTTCTTCAAAACTAATATTGGCTACGTGCTGCTGCAATCGGCGGCCTTTATCGGTCTGGTCGGCGAAATGTTCAGCAATCCGTTTTTTGATATTGATACTCTTACCTACGTAGACAACGCCCCCTTTGGCATCGTGAAAATAGTAGACCCCACAACTTTCCGGTAGGTTATGAATCTGCTGGAGAGTAATCCCCTTGGGGAGGCGCGATTCTTTGATGCCCATGTTGACCATCACGCGTACCTGTTCCTGGTTTTGCTCCCGCTCCAAAATTCTGCCGAACAAATCGGTAGTAGCAAGGGCATCCGCCAAGGCGCGGTGCCGGGCATCGGTGGGAATACCGAAGTGCCGGATCAAGTTTTCTAGGCTGTAGGAGGGTAAACCGGGAAAGGCTTTTCGCGATAGCCGCACTGTACACAGCTGTTTTCGACTATAAGTGTAACCCAGGCGCTTAAATTCTTCTCGAAGAAACCCGTAATCGAAGCGTACATTGTGCGCAACGAAAATGGCGCCTTCCGTAAATTCTACAATGTTCCGGGCAATTTCGTGAAAGAGTGGCGCTTCGCGAACCATGTCTTGGGTAATGCCCGTTAGCTGGACAATTCCAGCTGGAATGTAGGTATTGGGATTGATCAGGCTTTGGTAAGTATCAATTATTTCCTGCCCGTCGTACAGAACAATGCCGATTTCAGTAATTTTATCGCGCGAGGCTCTTCCTCCGGTCGTCTCCACATCGACTATTGCAAATCGTTGATCCTTCTTTCCCATGCTGACAAAAATAAAAACTTTTGTTCTTCTTTTAGCTTTTTGGCAACAAGGTTGTACTTTTTCACCCGAAGCAACTGCCACTACAGGTAATACCGAGACGGTAGAAAACCAGCCAACAGCGGAGGAAGAGGCTCCCCTTGCTGCATTACAGGTGGGTGCAGAACGGATGGAGAATTATCTCCCACTGCTCGAAGGAAAGCGCCTGGGCCTAGTTGTCAACCAAACATCCAGTTTGGGAAATGTCCATCTGGTGGATACCCTCCTTAGCAAAGGAATGGATATCAAAGCCGTTTTTGCGCCAGAGCATGGTTTCAGAGGAGAGGCCGATGCGGGTGAGAAGATAGTTGATGCGCGGGACCCGCAAACCGGGCTGCCTATTATTTCATTGTATGGCAAACACAAAGAACCGAGCGCTACGGACCTTGCTGACATTGATTTAATCCTCTTTGACATTCAAGATGTTGGTGCGCGCTTCTATACCTACATTTCAACACTGCACTACGTCATGCAAGCTGCGGCCAAGTACAACAAGCAAGTATTGGTGCTGGACCGCCCAAATCCCAACGGACACTATGTAGACGGACCTATTCGCACGGCAGACTACAAATCCTTCGTGGGTATGCACCCAATACCCGTCGTGCACGGAATGACAGTTGGTGAGTACGCACAGATGATCAATGGCGAAGGTTGGTTAGATGGCGAACAGGAAGCACAGCTAGTCGTGATTCCCTGTAGCAACTATACACATGAGACGGTTTATGAATTACCCATCCGCCCCTCCCCTAACCTACCCAATACCCGATCGATCTACTTGTACCCAAGCTTGTGCTTTTTTGAGGGTACCGTTTTCAGTGTAGGACGAGGTACAAACATGCAATTTCAAGTCTACGGCCACCCTGAATTCACGCAAGGTGATCACTATTTCACACCCCGGTCAGGTCCCGGTGCGAAGTACCCCAAGCTAGAGGGAAAGCGCTGCAGAGGGGTTGATTTTACTACCATAGCACCCACAACGATAAGAACAGAGGCCGGGCTAAACTTGAGTCACTTGCTCCATGCTTACCATAACTATCCCAATCAAAAGGATTTCTTTCTCGCCAATAACTTCATCGATAAACTAGCGGGGACGGATCAATTGCGTAAGCAGATTATCGACGGGTGGGATGAGGCGCAGATCAGGGCTAGTTGGCAAGAGGGATTAGTCTCCTTCAGGCAAATACGCAAAAAGTATTTGTTGTACAATTAACAATTATAAATTATTTTGTTTATAAAATATTGTTTGCCTATCTTTGATCACATCGCAAGCGATAGCTAGCTAACACACCAACATTCAGGCGGAACAGAAGAAAACACTTCCAACACGAGATCAACAGCCTGAATAAACTTAATCAAGTCGGTTTACATACGTCTATGACAGCGTACTTCCTATGGAGTAGAGAACGATCAATTTGTGATCGCGACCTATTCCGATGGGTGGGGGGAAATATAGGCTGGTCATAGATAGATGCCTCTGTTGGTTGGCTGGTGGGTGGGAGAATCCCGCCCTCAAGGCGGGAAGTCTGCCTTCGTGACCTAATTCCTCCATCCACGAAATAAAGTCGAACTAACCCACGGCATTGCATGTTACTCCAAAGGCATTAGGGTCAATATCAAAACTCTAGACGCCCTCAACAGGAAGATTCCACCCTCAAGGTGCGGCATATATCATTCAGGACTTTTTGACAACGCCCCTGTCTTATGGCGATCATTACACACCAGGCTTATTTGAAGAATGGATCCTCAAAAAGGCACTCCCCCACCCAACTCTTTACGGGCCAGTTCCAAATTCCCGCTATGATATTTACCCTGCACAATAGGAAAATGCGGATATCGACTCCACAGTTCTTCTTCGGGGAAGGGTGTTTCAGCAGAGCTGTAGGCAATGAGTTGTTCTACATACCATTTGGCATCCGACAATCGGGTCAGCATTTCTTGCTTTTCGGTAGTGACAGGGCCATGTCCGCCAATCAAAAGCCGGATGGGTTGGGTATGTAGCAATTCATCAAGTACTTTCAGCGTTTGCTGATACGCTTTAATACTGTGGTAGATAAACGGAAACTCCACAGCACAGAGGTAATCCCCCACAATTAAAACCTGCTGCTCGACCAAATAAGTGAGCAGTCCATCGGGGTTGTGCCCAGGAGCTTGGTAAAAATGATAAGTTGAATTTCCAACTTGATGTATCTCCTTCCGCTTACTAATGACCAGGTTGGCATTCTGCGGATAGGAAATAGGCCACGGAGGTTGGAGATAATATTGATCATAAAAATTGCGAATCTCTTCTAGCTGGAGCGTTTGTTCTGGGTTGTCCAACAATGCTTGGGAAACGATCAGTTTTGCAGTAGCCTTGAACCGTTCATAGGCAATAATATGATCATAATCGGAGTGTGTAAAAAGCAAATACAAGGGCAAATCCGTTCTGCGTTTCTCCACTTCGCGTACAATGAACGCCACCTCACTCGGCAACCAGTTGGGGTCCACCAATAGCAGATGATCTGGGCGTATAATTAGGGTACAAGTTGTTTGCATTAACTCACTTTCAAAGACAATCACACTGCTATCCTGATGGCTAATTTTCATCGGTTCAATTCGTTTACTCCATCCTGTAAGGTCTGGGTTTTATCCCACTTTTGCTGCTCTATGTCGAGGATGTATATGGCATTCCGTCGAAGTGATACCTCTTTCATCTATCCCAAACGTTTCTTGATCGAATAAAATCGGTCAAGCCATAGGAGTATTTCATCTTTACTTTTGGGCGGAAATAGCCCCTTATCATTATTATTTCGCAAAACTACACGCGCTCCGAAATCAGAAAACAGCATGCGTCAATTTTTTAAGTTTCTTTTCGCTTCCTGCTTAGGTACGCTCATCGCCTTATTCGTGGTATTCTTCATTATTGCCGGTGGTATCGGAGCATTGGTCTCAGAGCAGGAGGCCCCAGTACCCATTAGCTCCAACTCCGTTCTACACTTAAAGTTGAATCAGCCTATTCCGGAACTTACGGATAATGTGGAAGCAGCCAACTTTGAGTTGAATCCCAAGAGTGTACTAGGCCTACATGATCTAGTCAAAACCATTGAACAGGCTAAGGGAGATGACAAAATCAAAGGTATCTTCTTGGAACCAGAAGTAGCAGTAGCGGGCTTCACTACCCTCAGGACGTTACGCGATGCTATTGTTGATTTCCGTGAAAGCGGAAAATTTGTCTACGCTTATGCTCCCTTCTACACGCAGGGTGCTTACTATCTATCATCCGTTAGTAACGAAGTAGCCCTCGCCCCACTAGGTATTGTAGATTGGCGAGGCTTCTCCGCTCAATATCCGTTTTTTAAAGACATGCTTGATCGCATTGGCGTTAACTACGAAGTGTTCTACGCCGGGCGCTACAAAAGTGCCTCCGAGCCGTACCGTCGCAACGATATGTCGCCGGAGAGCAGGGAACAAACCCGAGTTTATCTCGACGAAATGTACCGCTTAATGCTGGATGATGTAAGCGCTTCACGGAGCATCCCAGTAGATCAGCTGGACGAAATGGCTAAGACCTACGCAGGTATTGATCCAGAAGGTGCTGCCGATGGCGGCTTGGTAGATCAGGTTATTTACCGAGAAGCATTCCTCAACAAAATGCGTGAACAACTTGGGCTAGATGAAGATGAGAAGATCAGCTTCATTAGACCCGCTGACTACTACCAAGGACCTAGTGCCAACTTCGCCAGCGACAAAGTTGCCGTGATCATGGCCGAAGGAGTCATTGTAGATGGCAAAGGCCAAACTACCCAGATCGGTGATAAAGACTATGTGAAGATCATTGAGGGTATCCGAAAAGATAATGATGTCAAGGCGGTGGTACTGCGGGTTAACTCCCCCGGAGGTAGTGCCATGGCTTCCGACCACATCTGGCAAGCACTAATGGATCTACGCGAGACCGAAAAGCCGCTGGTCGTATCTATGGGTTCAGTTGCTGCTTCTGGTGGCTACTACATCTCGGCACCGGCCAATCACATCTTCGCCGAAGCTAGCACCATTACGGGTAGCATTGGGGTGGTAAGTGCGATACCGCAATTTCAGGAAATGCTAAAGCAAAAGATTGGCGTGCACTTTGACAGTGTCAAGACTGGCCCATTTGCCACGGGTATCAATCCGGTATTTAATATGTCAGAGGGTGAGAAGAACTTGTTGCGCGGTCGCACGAATCAGATGTACGCTACCTTCCTGGATCGAGTCAGTGCCGGGCGTGATATGCCGGTGCCTTCCGTAGACAGCATCGCGCAAGGGCGTGTATGGGTTGGAACTGATGCTTTAGAGATTGGTTTGGTAGACGAATTGGGAGGCCTGGATGCGGCTATTGAAAAAGCTGCTACACTCGCCGGCTTGGATGAGTATGATACACCGACTTACCCTAAAGCAAAAAATCAATGGGAACGCCTGGCCGAAGAGCTGATGAACCCACAAGAAGCACTCCAAGAAATGGCACTGAGGGAGCAACTGGGAGATTTATATCCTTATTACCAGCACCTGCGTGAAATGGCTGATGGACAAGGAATGCAGATGCGATTGCCGTTTATGATTGAGCAGTAGAATCGATAGTTTGGATATTTGATAGTTAGAATGTTAGAAGGTTTGTTTAGCGTTATCGCAACCTTCTAACATTCTAACACCGAAACGATTAACGCTATTTACCTGTAAAGTTAGCTGCGCGCTTCTCGACAAAGGCCTGCGCTCCTTCTTTGAAATCTTCCGTTAGGGTAACCTCACCAAAGCTTTTTACTTCCGTCTCGAAGCCGTCCTCACTCGTTGAGAAATAAGCGTTGACGGATTCGATCACTTTCTCGATGGCACGAGGACCTTTGGTAGCAATTTTTGCGAGTAGCTCTTTGGCTTTCCCCATTTCCTCTCCCATAGGAACCACATAATTTACCAGTCCTAAACGATAGGCTTCTTCTGCACCGAGCATATCACCAGTCATCATCAGTTCCGCAGCTTTTGACTTACCAATGTACTGGATCAGTCGCTGCGTACCTCCGTAGCCAGGGATGATACCCAGGTTAACTTCAGGTTGCCCAAAACGTGCCTTTTCGCCCGCGATGCGGAGATGGCAAGCCATAGCCAACTCACATCCACCACCTAGCGCAAAACCTTGGATCACCGCAATTACCGGCACCTTTGAGCGCTCAATCATAAAGAATACGGCCTGGCCACGGCGGGCCATATTAGCGCCATCCTCTCCTTGTAGACTGGTAAACTCCTTGATATCTGCACCTGCAACAAAGGCACGGTCACCCGCCCCGTGTAGAATTACTCCACGTACATCATCGCGTTGCGGTAAATCTTCACCAAAAAACCGAGCCAGCTCACTCATCGTTTGCTGGTTCAGTGCATTGAGGGCCTTCTCTCGATTAATAGTAACCGTGATGAAAGGATTATCTTCGGTAATGAGGAGATTTTGGTAGGACATTGTGATCTGTTTAAATACCAGGATTTGATTTTTGGCAGCGCAAAGGTAAAACCAAATACTCGATTTATAGAACCCCTTTTAGAGCCTTCTATCAATCACAATTCTGTCTTTGTTTTTCGATTTAATTAATCTGGATCTTGATCTTGAATACTGAAATAGAAGGTACTCCCCTGCCCAGCTTCTGATTTTACCGAGATCGTCCCCCCGTGCATATCAACAATCTTCTGGCAGTGAGCCAAACCAATGCCATTACCGGTAAATTGTTCCCGCCGGTGCAGACGCTTAAAAATCACGAAGATCTGTTGCTGATAATGTGGTTCAATTCCGATACCATTATCTGAAATCAGTCTCCGGACGGTATCTTCACTCTCTAGCTCATAAATCGGGTGCATCGTAGCATCCCATATGATTTCATCATTGTGAATACGCCATTCCCAAATACCAATCTGAGCAGCCTGGGTGGAAATACGAAATCGCTCGGCTAATTGCGATAAATTGTCCTGCGCCAGCTGTAGTTTTTCTTGAGCGGCCTTGCGTTCCGTAATATCCGTCGCTTGTATTAAGATAATATCAACTCCAAAGGAGATTGTACCTATAACATCCCCTTTATCTTTAACAGTGCTGTTTTGCCAGCTAATTATCCGCTCTTCACCTGATTTAGTGAGGATTGGATTCTCGAAAGTATGGGGTATTCCAACAAACCAAGCGAAACGAAAATTGTTGATGGAAGTATGAAAAATAGAATAAAACCGAAGGCCGGGCAGGAAAGTGTTTGGGACTATCCACGTCCACCTCGTTTAGAGGCTTCGACAAAACAGATCAAAGTCTATTGGCAGGATCAGCTAATTGCAGAAACGAACCAAGCCTTTCGCATTTTAGAAACCAGCCACCCACCGGTGTATTATCTTCCCGCTAGTGCGATTTCGGAAAACTGGGTGCAGGCGAGTAGACAACGGCAAACCTTTTGCGAATGGAAAGGGCAAGCGGTGTACTGGGATATCGTTGATCCACAAGGGGGGACAGTAAGTACAGCAGCAGCCTGGAGTTATCCCGGTCCAAACGCCCGCTACTCGGCAATTAGAGATTACTTAGCTTTTTATCCCAGTCGGGTAACGGCCTGCTACGTCAACGACGAACCGGTACAGGCACAAGCTGGCGACTTTTATGGAGGTGGGATTACCAAGGATATTGTCGGCCCATTCAAAGGAGAGCCCGGCACTTGGGGCTGGTAATTAACGACGGCGTCTCACGCGAAAAGCATCTAACACCAGCAAAAGCATCAATCCAAATCTAAGATATACCATTCTATCTCAGTCACCGGCAATGCAGCTCTGCGACCAATATCTTCAGGAGCATAGTGTTTGGCCAAATAGTCCAAAATTGGTTTTTCTTTATCTCCTAGATCCCAAAGGCCCTGCGAGGCCTGCATCCAGCGAATCATCTCCAACCACCCAGCACGGGTAGCACGATTTTGAGTTACTAGCTTAGCACTATGACAAGCAGTACAAGTGGCGCGTACCCACTCAAAACCCTCGGCGTAGACCAAGCCAGTTGGGGTATGTATACCGTTTTTCACTTCTGCCGCTGGGTCCCAACTTGCCCCCCGGATCGGTGAATTTGTAGAAGAGACTACTGGTACTGTTTCCAATGTCCACCAACTAGAAATACTATTACCCGCCAGCAAGTACATTAAGAACATAACTGCCCCCAGCAAGAATAGCTTACTCATGCTCAAAACCAGCTCTAGGATTTGCAACCAGGCCTTCTTTATATCGTAGGGCAGTTTATTCATTAGGCAATTCGAATAGCGATTCGATGACAAGCGTTATTGAGGTACCCTCTGGGGTTCCAGCCCGGAAGTAACATGGGTTGAGCAATTCCATTAGTATCCGTTGCTTTGACCCAAACTTCGTAGTATCCCTTTTCTGGAAAGCGAATTCGAGCCGAAAAATGTTGCCAGGCATAGGGATTGACCGCATCCTCCAAACTACATTCCTGCCAGCTCGCCCCAAAGTCAATGGAATAAGACACCTTGTGCACAGCTCCCTGCCCCACCCAGGCGTGTCCGCGAATCGGGAGCTCTTGATCCAAGCGAATAGTGGCCCCTGTCTTAGGAAAGGTTATTAAGGATTTGATGGGCATTTCTTCAATGATGCACATTTCCTCATCTGGCACTTTCGTACCTGGTGCTACAGGCTTACAAGGTACGCGGTAAGACTGCCCCCCCATTTTGGGCCCATCGTGCACGCGGTCCCGTACCACAATCTTGGACAACCACTTACCAGAACACGAAGCTGGATAACCTCCGAAGACCAAGCGCAGCGGATAACCGTTCAACCAGGGCAAGGGCTCTCCGTTCATAGCCCAAGCAATTAAACTTTGATCTTCTAAGGCCTTAGCAATCGGTACTCCACGGGAAATCACCACTTTGGCAGGATCACCACTTAGGTGTGTATCACGGCCATAATAACCGACATAAACTGCTTTTGACCGGAGTCCCGCAGCTGCTAATACATCGCGTAAACGTACTCCAGTCCACAAGGGACAACCAATCGCTCCGGTACTCCACTGGTTACCTTTAGCGGGTGGATTGAACTCTTTACGACCGTTACCCCCGCACTCAAGTGTCAACTGGTAGGAATGGTGTTCAAATTGAGCCTGCAACTCGGGAAGGGTAAAGGAAATCGTTTTGCTTATCCCTTCCCCACTAAGACTAAGCGTCCAAGTAGCAGGATCAATATTTTTTTGCTGTGGCGGAATGCCATTATTACGCACAAATAGCTTATCCGCAGGCGTCAGTTGATCATCCAGTAGGTGCGCCGGTGTTTCAGCATTGACGGGCCGGTCGTTGAGTATGGTCAGTTCAGGGTGCTTTCCAGGCAGGCTGGCCTGATCATTATCTAAACCCAAAAGAGCTAGTCCTGGCGGCAAGTACTTTGCAAACACTACTTTGCTACCCAGTAGACTGCCAAGGGCTACTCTGGAAGTGCGGCCTAAAAAAGTGCGCCGAGGCACTTGAGATAGACTAGAAGATGAAGAGGATGCTGTCTTTGCCATGAAAAAATCAGTATTCCTAAATGTATTGGAAATTCTGGAATTGACGGTAATGAGAAGCGCTTCAGTTCAGCTTTTACGAGCGTTGTGTAGGTCGTTCTGTAAATAAGAGAAGCGATTCCAGCACGTAGCTGAAATCGCTTCTGATCATTAGTCATTTACAAATGACTAAGGTGATGATCTTACTTCTCGTTAGCGATGAAGTAGGAGTCTACTGTGCCACCGCCCCGAACAGTCTCGATGCGATCCTTGAATTCGTTTGAAAGGTTGAAATCACTCTTACGAGCGTAGATCTCTTTCAAGGCAATCAAGGTATTCAGGTCAGCTGGCTTTTTCTTTTCTACCGCAACAAAGTACGGAAGTGCCGTTTCAAATACGCCATTTACTTGCGTCTGCAACTCTTCGTATTTACGCTGCCCTTCTTTAGAGAAATCATCTGCCAAAGCCGACAACTCCTGGGTCATGTTCGCTGCCTTATTGAAGTACAATGCACCGATGCTGTAGGTTGCGTCGGTAAAGTTGGCATCCTTAGTCAAAGCTTGATTGTAGAAATCCAAGGCTTGATCAAAGTAACCATTTGCTGCCTCAGCATTACCTTCACCGCTCTCTTTTTGGTAGAGGTTATCATACACATTACCCATAGTGGTGTAAAGTGAGATATTGTCTGGTTCCTTCTGGATAGCAGTTTCCAATTTAGTGATCAGGATATCTAGCTTGTTGATGCGCAAGAAGTGATTGATCTCTGCAAAAAGGATAGATACGTCATCTGGGAAGCGCTGGCGGCCCTCAGCCAGATTAGCGTAAGCCTTCTCAAGTACCGTTTCCTTGTCCGCTTCAGATAATGCTGAATTTGGATCCAAAGCCTCAGCAGCTTCTACTTTGTAAAGTGCTTCGTAGATAGCAGGCTTATCAGCACCAGTATCTTTCAAGGCACGAAACAGGGGAGCAGCTTCGTCTACCATATTGGCGTTTAGCGCCGCTAAGCCAGCAATGTACTGCTGGTCACCTACTGCGGTCTCGTCCTCCAGCATACTCTCTTGATCTGCATCAAGTAGCATGGTATGCGCATCTAGTACACCGTTGAAATTAGCAAAGGCTTCCGCAAACTGACCTTCCTCATAGGCGTAAATTCCCATGTTGTTCAAGTTAGTCTGTACGGCACGGATACCCTTTAAGGCATCTTTAGTTTGGTACTTCTTCTCTGCTAATTCTAGTGCTTTGCTATAAGCTTCGAAAGCTGTAATAGCCGGAGCTTCTACTTGAGGTAGTGCCTCAATGGAACCGATGTTCAACTGGCGAACACTCACCATCTGGTTGGTGATGGTGTTATAGATATCACCCTGAGTTTGCCAAGTAGAGGGATCGCTGTTGGTTTCTGCAGCTGCTGTGGCAATAGAAATCATATCAACTGCTTCGTGCAGTTTATCTAGATTTGCCGTTTGGTCAAGTTCAAAAGTTTTTAAGGCATTTCCTGCTTTCTTTACTGCTTTTGCAGGATCCTCCTGTGCCTGTGCTGCAAAGACCAGTACCAATGATGCCAAGCAGCTAAATATAAGCTTCTTCATAGTCAAATGATGTTATTTTGGTGATCAGAACCACCCTTCAGACGGAGTAGTATCTCGCGGGATACTTAAGAAAGTCTTAAAATTACCCGCCTCTCAAATTTATTTAAAAAAATGGTTTTGTTTATTGAGCAATGTTATTCCTCCTCGCCATTTTCCTCTTCTCGGTTTACCACAGTAACGTCAGCAATTTCATCTTTAGCGTCTAGGCGAATAACTTTTACCCCCTGGGTAGCACGCCCCATTACTCTGATATCCTCAACCCGCATACGGATTACCACCCCGGAACGGCTGGTGATCATAAGGTCATTATCTTCCTTCACCGCTTTAATCGCTACCAGGGCTCCTGTCTTGTCGGTAACCATCATGGTACGAACCCCTTTGCCACCGCGGTTGGTAAGGCGATAGTCCTGGAAATCGGACCGTTTACCCATTCCTTTTTCAGAAATCACCATCACGGTTATGTCCGTATCGTTCGGGTCAATGCAGATCATACCAACGACCTCATCTTTCTCATCCGACAAGCTGATACCACGGACCCCCGCAGCAGTACGGCCCATTGGGCGGGCCTTGGATTCCTCAAAACGAATGGCATTACCCATCCGCGAACCAAGGAATACTTGACTGTCTCCGGTAGTCAGGCGAGCCTCCAACAACTGATCTCCCTCATTGATGGTAATCGCATTGATACCACCAGTACGAGGGCGAGAATAAGCTTCTATTGAGGTCTTCTTCACCACACCTTTCTTCGTACAGAACATGATATAGTGTGACTGGAGAAAGTCCTGATCCGTTAAGTCCTTGACAATAATGTAGGCTCGTACCTTATCATCTTTCGGAATAGCCAGGATATTCTGAATTACCCGCCCGGCAGAAATTTTAGAGGCCTCTGGTATTTCAAAAATACGCAGCCAGTGACAACGTCCCTTCTCTGTAAAGAGCATGAGGTAGTTGTGATTGGTTGCCCCAAACATATGCTCCACGAAATCGGTATTCCGGGTCTTACTGCCTTGACTACCACGTCCACCGCGGCCTTGTGCACGGAATTCGCTCATTGGCGTCCGCTTAATGTAACCTAGGTGGCTGATGGTTACGACAACATCCTCATCCTTGATCAAGTCCTCAATCGAGATATCGCCTGCTTCCAAGCTAATTTCAGAACGACGGTCATCACCATAGCGCTCCTTGATATCCGCTAATTCTTCCTTAATAATGTCGAGCTGCTTCTCTTCACTTTCCAGAATAGAGCGCAGATGATCGATTAAGGCTTTGATTTCGTTGTACTCGTCGCGGATCTTATCCCGTTCCAGGCCAGTCAACTTCTGCAAGCGCATTTCCAGAATGGCCTTGGCTTGTTGCTCAGAAAGTACATTGCCCTCCAACACGACCAAGTCACCAGTTTGGGCTTCTTCTACTAGTGCGCCAAACTTGTTCCAGAATGCTTTCTTATCCTTGATGAAGTCGCCAGCCATTAAGCCATTGCGGGCTTCTTCCGGAGTAGCAGAACCACGAATCAAAGCAATTACCTCATCCAGATAGTCCAATGCAATCAACAAACCGACTAGGATGTGTGCTCGACTTAGGGCCTTCGCCAAATCGTAACGCGTACGGCGCACGATCACCTCAATACGGAACTTAATGAACTCCTCGATGATGTCCTTCAGGTTGAGTACTACCGGGCGGCCATCTACCAGGGCAATATTATTTACACCGTAGCTGGTCTGTAGTGGGGTAAACTTGTAAAGCTTACTCAGCACCACACTTGCCATGGCATCGCGCTTCACCTCAACGACAATACGAAGACCGTCACGGTCAGATTCATCTCGTACATCGCTGATTCCGTCAATGCGATCACCAACTAAGTCAGCAATCTTAGCTACTAAGTTGGCTTTATTGACCTGATACGGAATCTCAGAGATGATAATCGTTTCGCGATCGCGATTATCGGTAATAATTTCTGCTCTACCACGGACTACCACACGACCACGGCCAGTATGAAAGGCATCCTTAATACCTTGATAGTCGAAGAGGATTCCGCCCGTAGGAAAATCCGGAGCCTTGATGTACTGCATGAGTTCATCTATGGTGATTTCCGGATTATCGATAGTAGCCACTACCCCATCAATGACCTCACTCAAGTTGTGCGGCAACATATTGGTAGCCATACCTACTGCGATACCCGAGGCTCCGTTGATTAGGAGGTTAGGAATTTTAGTTGGTAGTACAGTTGGCTCTTCGAGTGTATCGTCAAAGTTGAGCGAGAAATCAACCGTGTCTTTGTTGATATCCGCCAACATTTCATCACTGATACGGCGTAGGCGAGCCTCGGTATAACGCATTGCTGCGGGACTATCGCCGTCCATACTACCGAAGTTACCCTGGCCATCCACTAAGGGGTAGCGCAAGGACCAATTCTGGGCCATACGCACCATAGTGTCGTAGACTGAGGAGTCGCCGTGAGGGTGATACTTACCAAGTACCTCACCAACGATACGTGCAGACTTCTTGTGTGCTTTGTTGTAGGAAAGACCGAGTTCGGACATGCCGTATAACACCCTACGGTGAACAGGCTTGAGCCCGTCGCGTACGTCCGGTAAGGCACGAGAAACAATCACCGACATCGAATAATCGATGTAGGCTGATTTCATTTGTTCCTCGATGTTAACGGGAATAATGCGCTGATTTGAAGACATCTAGCGGAATAAAAATTGTGAGTGAATTTTGCCACTTCCCAAGCTCGTTAATCATCTATCAGGGAAGGACCAAAACCTTCGTTTTATTAAGCGGACAAAGATAACAAATTAATGGCGATGAACGAAGCATTGGTTCAAGTGTTTGTCTTCTTTAAATAGTCATACAAATATCTGTCCGGCACCTTATCTTTGCCGCCTCAAATTGAGCCTAATGAAAGAACAAGTCACCCCCTACAACGACGGAGACAGTAAGAAAAGGCAAGTATCACGTATGTTCGACCGCATTGCGTCGAGCTATGATTTGCTAAATCGCATGACTTCCCTGGGTATCGATGTCATCTGGCGCAAGAAGGCTATCAGTCAACTCAACGCAGAAGAGCACCGAAAGATACTGGATGTAGCTACTGGCACTGCCGACGTAGCACTTGAAATCCGGCGTCAGTTGCCTAATGTAGAACACATCACGGGATTAGACATTAGCTCGGAAATGCTGGCCTTCGGACGAGAGAAGGTGACCAAGAAGGGGTGGGACGAGCAAATTACTTTGATTGAAGGAGACTCAGAAGACTTACCTTTCGAGGACAATACTTTCGATGCTGTAACCGTTGCTTTTGGAGTTCGTAATTTTGAGCACCTTGAACAAGGATTGAAAGAAATCCGGCGGGTGTTGCGTCCGGGCGGAAAACTGGTAGTGCTGGAGTTTAGTCATCCAACTGCCTTTCCGATCAAGCAATTGTTTAATATTTACTTCAAGTATATACTACCGACAATTGGGCGCGTTATCTCAAATGATAAGAAAGCTTATTCGTACTTATACGAATCGGTACAGGCTTTTCTAGATCAGGAGGCCTTTCTAAAAACTTTAGCTGAACTTGGATATAAATCAAACCAATGCAGGTCATTAACCTTCGGCATTTCTTCGCTGTATATCGGACACAAATAGTATTACTAGCACTTTTGCTAGGCGGCCTCAGTGCGCAAGCCCAAGTTACCGGGCGCGGTAATTACAACTTCTTCGACTTCCAGCAAAAGCCTTACTATTTTGGTATTACGCTGGCGCTGAATAACAGCAGTTTTACGCCTTTCCGTTCAGAGGAATTCATCTTCTCGGATAGTATTCAGTCAGTCAGAGCGTTACGCGGACCAGGTTTTAACCTGGGCATCGTTACTAACCTCAAGATTGGGGATTACTTTGATTTTCGTTTTTTACCGACCCTGTCTTTCGGTGAGCGCCAGTTGATTTATGACAAGACCAGCCGGTCTTCAGATAATCTACAGCGGCGGGTAGAATCCGTTTTTGTGGAGATGCCATTTCACTTCCGTTATAAATCTGCGCCCTACAAGGATAAGCGCCTTTTTGTTTTGGCCGGTGTCAAATACAGCTTTGACGTGGCGAGTGATTCGCGGGCGCGACAGGCGGAAACACTAGTGAATATTTCCCCCCACGATTTTCAGATCGAATACGGAGCGGGTATCCAGTTTTTCTTCCCGTACTTCATCTTCTCCCCAGAGTTGAAGTTTAGCCATGGCATTGGAAATACGTTGATTTTTAATCCGAATTTGGAGGAGTCAACGGTATTGGAGCGGGTGTTGAGCCGGACGTTTACCTTGAGTTTTCACTTTGAGGGGTAGTACGAGATCGGGAGACCTTTACCAAGCGAGACACGTCCTGAGACATATAAGCGGGGGAACTATCTCTTGAATGAGATTATTATTGTTATACAGAGAGACGCATTGCAATGCGTCTTTACGGCGAGTACGGCGAGCTCATAATTTTGGGAGAATAATCCCTATAAGTTTTGCGAGGCTACAAATATTTCTCTACATTTGCCCCGCGCTGATCAAAAGGGTCAGCAATTGACCTATAAAATAGGTCGATTCCCACTTGCCGAAGTGGTACTGACGAAATTTTCTACCAAAATTTATCAGTATAAACTCCACCACCTCGGCAACTACTTTTGCCGAAGTGGCGGAATTGGTAGACGCGCTGGATTCAAAATCCAGTTCTTGCAAGAGAGTGCGGGTTCGATTCCCGCCTTCGGTACTAGCTGATAATCAGTAAATTAAACCCAAGTCTAATGGCTTGGGTTTTTCTTTTTTAGGAGCCTGGGTACAACATAGGTACAACATTTTGATTTTTCTTGCTTGACCCTATTTGTCTAAGGTCTTTCTTAGCAAGGGTCATAAAGTAGTCTTTCAGAGTTTGCTCATTATCAATGAGTTTCCTGCGTATATCTGCATAAAGTGAGAATGGTAAGTCAATAGTAACTCGCTTGACTTTTTCCTTTTCAGTTTCTTTATGATGAATAGTATTGACTGCCTTGTCAAAGTCTATTGAAGACTCTGCCTTCTTAGGTTTTAACGATGATAGTTTATTAAAGTCTAGTTCTTTCCTGGTCATGCATTACTCCATAAATTGTAGTTCTTTAGCTATTTCTAAAGCCTCTTGCATTAGTGATACCATCTCAGCCTTGGCTTTTTGATCTGAATACTCAAAAACTCCTTGCCCATCAATGCTGACCTCTGTGTAAGCTACACGGCTATTAATTCTGGTATTGAGAACTGGAACATCAAAGGAGCTTTCAATTTGACTTGAAATGCCTTCATGGACTTTCTTATGCTCAGAGAATTCATTTAGGATGAAATACGTAGGGATAGGATTAGGAGTACCATCTATTAAAAGGATGTCATAATCTTGATGAAGATTTTCAACTGACTTTGATAAAGCATCACTTTCAGTAACTCCCACTACATTGACCGTCGGAAGATTTTTATCTCTGGCCGCAAACCAAGCAAGAGAATTTTGATTAGTGTCTGTATCTACGATTACGGTTTTAAAACCGAGATGAGCAAAGCAGACTGCTAGATTCTGGGTGATAGTAGACTTCCCTACCCCACCTTTGAGATTTGTAATACCGATTTTCATAAAATCAGTATTAGCAGGAAGACAATTCTACAGGAAGGTGTAAATACAGAAAAGCAGCTTTAAGCACATATTTTTTTACTGAGACACGGCAAGCTGTGTTTACTGAGACACAGTGAACTGATTTAAACTTATTGAAAGTCTAGATGTGTATTGATTTGGAAAAGAGAAGTGGGCTATGGATTTTGTGGGAATTCTCACAACTCACGCAACCCATAGCCATGATACGTATCTTAGACAAAGTTAGCATTCTACGCCTGATCATTCCGCATCTAAGTGTCGCCAAGCGCGGTTTTGTAAGCCGAGCTAGCCTGACCGACATTGTAAATGCGATTTTATACAAGTTTAAATCGGGTTGCCAT
The DNA here is from genome assembly GCA_039816955.1 of Bacteroidota bacterium. Classification (GTDB taxonomy): domain Bacteria; phylum Bacteroidota; class Bacteroidia; order Chitinophagales; family Saprospiraceae; genus Lewinella. The sequence continues at coordinate 664 of JBCBWU010000126.1, read as the reverse complement.
TGGCATTTACTTCCTATCAGATCATTGATTTCAAAGGGCGGTCTAAAGTATGGAGCCATTTATCATCACTTCCGCAAATGGACCCTTGATGGCAGTTGGAAAAGAGTACATAGAATGCTTGCCAGATGTAATCCTTGGGCACTAGACTTAAGTTTGGCCCATTTTGATGGTACTCATACCCGCGCTAGTAAAGGTGGCAAAGGTGTAGGGTATCAGAGACGCAAACGAAGCAAAACAACCAATACACTATGGCTAGTGGATAGTAATGGACTGGTAGTGAGTTATTTACCACCCGTTGCTGGCAATCATAATGACTTGTACAATATCGAGGCAGCATGGCTCGCCATGATACAAGACTTAAAACAGATGGGGATCGAAGCGGATGGCTTGTTTATCAACGCCGATGCTGGTTTTGATGCTGAGCACCTTCGTCATTTATGTGAAGATCACGGTATTCATCTCAATGCACCAGTCAACAGACGGTCTGCGAAAGTCGACTTTGAGTTTGATGAATGGTACTTTGATCGACAAATGTATGAGCAGCGGTTTGTGGTCGAACGAACAAATGCATGGATGGATGCTAACCGGTCGATGAACATTCGCTATGATACGACATTGGACAGTTGGATCGCTTGGCATGACCTCTACTGCATACTTGCTTGGT
>JBCBWU010000125.1:0-21695 GCA_039816955.1 Bacteroidota bacterium | reverse complement strand
ACGCGTGATCAATAATAAGACGCAGGAGGAAGCTACCCTTGAAGTTAAGGCATTCTTCGTCGCTATTGGTCACAAACCTAACACCGATATCTTCAAAGAATGGCTAGATATGGATAATGCTGGTTATCTAGTTACTGCGGGTAAAAGTACCAAGACTAATATCGAAGGTGTTTTCGCCAGCGGAGACGCCCAGGACAATATTTACCGCCAAGCCGTAACGGCAGCTGGAACAGGCTGTATGGCGGCTTTGGATGCCGAACGCTATTTGACGGAAAAAGAGATTATCTAGTCGTTCGGAAAGGAATAATGGAATCAACGCCAGCGGGGCTTGCCAAATCGGTGAGCCCCGTTTTTTTATATGGCAATCAGTTCAGTGTAATACGCTTGCTACAGAGACGCTCCCGATAGGTATCGCCAAGGGATGCACGGGTACGTCAAACATCAACAATATTTAGCCGTGTTGCTGTAGCAACAAATACTCCATGAGGTTCAGCCAATAAAATACCATGTATTAATCGTATAGATCATTAGCTTCTTCCTACCTTTACGCGACCCTAGCTATTTGTCAACAAAAGAAGAATCTATTCTATCTATGGCTAATGCAACTAAGACCCGATTCCGGGCTGGCGTACTTCATGGCGACGAAGTGACAGATTTGTTCAACTACGCCAATGAAAACAACTTTGCTATCCCGGCAGTCAATGTAGTAGGCACCAACTCTACCAATGCCGTACTCGAAACCGCAAAAGCATTGAATTCACCCGTAATCGTTCAGTTTTCTAATGGAGGAGCCAGCTTCTTCGCAGGAAAAGGTATGCCTGGTGAAGGTCAAAAGGCTTCTATTCTTGGTGGGATCTCTGGTGCCATGCACGTTCACACTATGGCCGAGGCTTACGGTGTTACTGTAGTACTTCACACCGACCACTGTGCTAAGAAAATTCTTCCTTGGGTTGATGGCCTATTGGATGCCGGTGAACGCTTCTACGCCGAACGTGGTTATCCACTATACAGCTCACACATGCTGGACTTGTCAGAAGAACCACTGGAGGAGAATATCGAAATCTGTGAGGAATACCTCAAGCGGATGGCTAAAATGGGCATGACGCTGGAAATCGAACTTGGTGTTACCGGAGGAGAAGAAGACGGAGTAGATAACACAGATGTAGACAACGCACTACTCTACACCCAGCCGGAAGAAGTAGCCTACGCTTACGAGAAGCTTTCCGCTATCAGCGACCGTTTCACCGTGGCCGCTGCTTTTGGTAATGTACACGGCGTATATAAGCCAGGCAACGTAACCTTGACACCAAAGATTCTCAAGAACTCACAGGATCACATCCAGTCGAAGTTTGCTACAGGTGACAATCCGGTAAACTTTGTTTTCCACGGCGGTTCTGGCTCATCACGTGAGGAAATCCGTGAAGCGATTGAGTATGGTGCTGTGAAGATGAATATCGATACCGATATGCAGTGGGCCTTCTGGACGGGTGTTCGCGATTACTACGAAGGTAAGCGCGATTACATGCAAACCCAGATTGGTAATCCTGATGGGGATGACTCACCGAATAAAAAATACTACGATCCACGTAAATGGCTTCGTGCTGCTGAGGACGCCTTCGTACAGCGTTTGAAAGCTGCTTTTGAAGACTTGAACTGCATTAATCGTAATGCATAAAAATTAGCGAAGAACTTCGCTTAAACAACGGCCGGGAAGTAGCGCACATTTGCACTACTTCCCGGCTTTTTTGTTCCGCAGCATTGTCTACTGCTTAATCAATTTCCGCTCAACTTGCCCTTCTGCCGTACGGAGCTGCAAGAAGTAGGTACCCGCCGGTAAATTGGAAAGGTCGAGTTGTTCGTTTAGTTGATCGCCTACACTGAGGGAACGCCGGATTAAGACCTCTCCTGCTGCATTTAAGAGCTGCATTTGAAAATCCGTAGCTTGCTCCACCTGCACTTGCATCAAGACCATCTCCGAAAAGGGATTGGGACTTAATGTTAACTGCTGAAGACTAGGGATTTGGTTTTCTGTTGAAACCACAACATCCACCGGCTCCGAAGTATTGGTACAGCCGTTTTGGTCTACAACCTGAACACTGTAGGAACCGCTACCAGAAAAGATATAAGTAGGTTCCGTTGCACCTTCAATGATCATACCTCCTTGTAGCCACTGGTAAGAAACGAATGAAGCACTAAGGGAAAGGGTGTCTCCATCTAGCGTGATGGTGGGAGTTGGCAAAGGATATTCCATAATGGTGAAGGAAACTTCTGTACTGCATTCGCTAGCATCCATTACCATCAATGTATAAGTGCCAGCCGGCAAATTCTCCCCCACCTCGACCGGGTCGATAGTATAGGGAGGGGTACCCCCATTCACCTGTATACTAGCACTACCGGTCTCTTCTCCAGCACAGGTATTACTAAGCACTTGCACCTCTGCCGAAAAGTCAAAACAGGCGTTGTAGGTAATTTGCACTATCTGTCCACTATAGTAGCTCGCACCGTAAATCTCACCATTAACATCTTCCCCAAAGCTTGAGAAGGAATGATTAAACTCACCTAGATTATCCGCTAGCCAACCGCCGTCTCCATCTGGCTCTAAGGTCAACAACTCATCCGCGCAGAAGTCAGCGTAGATGTATTTGCCTTGCAGCTCTGGAAAGGCACTTCCACGGTAAACAACACCACCGGTTACGGAACAGTAAGAGGTGCCGAAGTTATTGGGTAATGTATGAGCGGGGTAGGTGAAAGCAGTAGGCGCAGGGCAACCACCAGTATTAAACGCAGCATCCCCTTCGTAGCAACGCCAACCGTAGTTTTCGCCCCCGGGGCTATCTGCTGGTTGAAAATCAATCTCCTCGAAAGCATCCTGACCTACATCACCAATCCACAAGTCGCCCGTCAATCGATCAAAACTGAAGCGCCAGGGATTTCGCAAACCGGTAGCCCAGATTTCGTCTAGATAGAAATCGTCATTGGCAAATGGATTGTCCTCGGGAATGGCGTAAGGATCGCCATTGTCAATGTCTATACGGAGCATCTTACCTAGCATAGTAGTGGCGGTCTGGCTATTGTTCCAGGGGTCGCCAGCGCTACCGCCGTCACCCATGCCAATGTATAAGTAACCGTCGGGACCAAATTTGATACCACCACCATTGTGGTTGCCAGCTGGTTGATCAATAAAGAGAATTTGAGTGCCAGTACTAGGATCAGCTAGATTGGGATTGTCTTCACTACGCTGGTAGCGGACGACTCGCGTATCACGACTAAGGTCCGTATAATTGATAAAAAAGTAACCATTTTCAGCATAATTGGGGTGAAACGCCAAACCTAATAGTCCTCGTTCTCCACCTGTACTCACCAGGTTGCTGACGTTTAGAAAAGGTGTTGGTAGAAGATTACCATCCCCATCAATGATGCGGATGCGCCCCGGTTGTTCTACTACGAATATCCGCTCATCTCCGGCGTGAGTGATATCTACGGGCTCCGTTAAGCCAGTTGCAATGGTTACTAATTCAACTGCTTGAGCATTGACCGAAGCAGCTAACAAGAGAAGCGCAAACGCGCTGATGATGTATCGCATGTTGGTGCTATTGGAGATATAATTTCAATATTCGTTACTATAGAGCGAATCCTTAGATTACAAAACTACCGTTCCTAATTCCTTAGCCAAGCTATTTCGTAGGCTTTGCAAGCGCTGTTGCAGTTTCATATACAGGAGTAGCTCTTCCTGATTGTCACTTGAGGCAAGTTCGCGAACCTTAATGATATTTTCCTCACAGAGCCGACTTAGTTTGCGTAGGCGGAATCGTTTCAATCCATGAGCGCTATCCTTGACAAAATTTTCGTCCGGAGCCTTCTGGTTTAATACTACATCCCACTTCTTTTCCCAGTTTTCACTGAATTCATAGGGACTGGTGGCCATATCAATAGCCATTTGGCGGAGCTCAGAAGTATCGTGTTGCATGAAATGTTCCATGGTTGGCTGCTCACCACGTTCTATCATCACTTGTACTTCCTTGGCAATTCGCTGGTATACAACACCATCAAAGTTATCGATAACATCATCGATATTGCTCATTATAAACTGAGCTACTGACTGATCGCCATCCTTATCAAATGGCTTATCGCCAAAGAGTAGTAGCAGGCGAATTAAATCACGCTCTTGGTATTCATCCCCTTGCGCCACTTGCTCATCGGCTGGCGGCATGGGCATCAATTGCTCATCGGGAAACTCGCCAACTCCTGGCGGTGGTCCGCTTGGGAATGGTGGTTGCTCTTGCTGGGCCGCAGCTTTCTTTTGTTGATGCTTACGAATCTTCTGCGCGATGATCTTATTGATCTCTCCAACCAACAGCTGCTCATCCACGCCGAACAAGCGGGCACATTCCTTGATGTATAATGATCGTTTGATGGGGTCAGGAATCAAGGCAATCGAAGCCACGATATCCTTAATGAGCGCCGTGCGTTTTACCGGGTCGTTACCAGCATCCTCCAGAAGCATATTCGCCTTGAAGAAGATGAAATCCTCGGCCTGTTGCTCCAAGTATCCCTTAAAGGCGTTAAGACCTACTTTCTGCAAGTAAGAATCAGGATCTTCACCATCTGGCAGGAGAACGATTTTTACGTTTAGGTCTTGTTCTAGCAAAAGATCAATACCCCGCAACGCAGCTCGGATACCCGCGCTATCCCCATCAAAAAGCACCTTTACGTTGGGGGTGTAGCGCTTGATCACGCGTATTTGATCGACCGTTAAGGACGTACCAGAGCTGGCAACTACATTCTCAATTCCGGCCTGGTGGAGCGAAATAACATCCGTATATCCTTCTGTAATGATACACTCATCTTCCCGACGGATCGATTGCTTGGCGTGGAAGGCACCAAAAAGAATGCGACTCTTAGTATAAACCTCAGTCTCTGGCGTATTGATGTATTTGGGCGCTTTGGCATCCTTTTGTAGAATCCGGCCACCAAAGCCTACTACCTTGCCAGAAAGATTGCGGATGGTAAACATGACTCGATCTCGGAAGAAGTCACGGTCGTTTTTGACAAGTCCCGCTTTCTCCAGAATATCTTTGCTGTGACCAGCCAGCTGAGCGGCTTTGGTAAAAGTATCTCGCCCAAAGGGAGCATAGCCTAAACCAAACTTCCGAATGGTGTCTTCTCTAAAACCTCGTTTCTTGAAATAACTGAGTCCAACACTTTTACCACGATCCGTATCCAAGAGTTGTTCCTGGAAATATTCCATAGCGTATTGGTTGGCAATAAAGAGACTCTCTGCCAACTGCTGCTCGGCTCGTTGCTCATCGGAGAGTTCGACCTCCTCAATCTCAATGCCGTATTTATTGGCAATCCAGCGTAAGGCCTCAGGGAAACTGAGCTGCTGGTGCTCCATCAGAAAATTCACCGGGTCTCCTCCCCTACCACAACCGAAACATTTGTAGATATTCCGTGCTGGGTTGACGTTAAACGAAGGTGTCTTCTCATTATGGAACGGGCATAATCCAATCAGGTTGGTACCGCGCTTACGAAGGGTCACAAAATCACCTACGATATCTTCAGCACGCGCTGTTTCTATAATTTCCCGGACCGTCGCTGGTTTGATCAAAACAAATGGTATTCTTGGAGACAGTTTAAGTGTTAAAGTTGTAAGCTAATTAGATCATAAGTAATTGACTTACAGCTTTTTGACTTTTCCTTAACTAAACAATAACATTTTACTATGCATACTAAACGCTCAAAAAAGCGTCTCTATTAATGAAAGGTATAAAATTAAACCCGAATCTAACACAAGGGTGTGTAAGATATAATGGGTGTTCTCATAGTGTGTGGTCTACCCCGGCTCCGGAAACGGTTGCTGGGGTAGTTTTTTTGTGGAAATACCAATGTAAGTTCTCGGAAAATTTCGAATTCTCCGAGATCTATCAGGATTTATTCTCTTGCTTCCATTTCTCGTTTGACATTAGCCAGATTGCGCTGGAATACTTCCAAGTTTCCATCTCCATTTTCAGTAGCTAAATCTACTGCGCGCTGAAAATTGGCCAAAGCTTGCTCCATTTTACCATTTATCATTGAAGCTTCACCGTAGCTATCAAAAACATTGGCAGACGCTGGATAAAGCATGGTGTTGGCCCGGAAGATCGCTTCTGCGATGCGAGGCTTTTCGAGCTGCATAAGGTGTTCATAGCCCAAGCCGTTGATCTCTCCCTCACCTATCAAACCTGCGGCAGTACATTCCTTTAGATGTGCTAATATCGCCTTTTCAGACTCGCCCTTTACGTATTCCTCAAATTGCTCGTTTAGCTTCATTAATAGCTGCGTAAACTCCTGTTTTTTTTGCCTGCGGTAGGCCTGCGCTGCCTCTTGTGCCAGACCTAGCGTTTTGTCGTAGGCTTCATCTGCACTGACTTTGATTTCGGGCACGACACCCACACCTTCCCAGTTGGTCTTAGTAACTGGATTGATAGCTCTTCCTACTGGAATGAATACGCGTAGATTTTCATTGATCGGCATGGTACCACCGGGATTAGCTCCGCCGCCAGTGGTTTCGCCAATCAGGGTGGCTCGCTCGCGCGTTTGCATGTTGTAAGAAAACTCCTCCGCACCGGAGAAGGTCCTGCTACTGGTCATGACAAAGAGTGGCACATCCGGCAGTTGTACACCACCAATTTCGTCTAAGGTCCAGAATTCCTCCGTTTCATCACCCTCCCGCCAGTAGAGGCTATTTAGGTGTATCTTTTCATCGAAAAAGAAACTGCATAAGTACTGCACCATACGGGGGCTTCCACCACCGTTTTTGCGCAGATCAAATATGATGGCATCGCTGCGATCCAGGAGCGCCATAGCGGCATCTGCGTGTTCTTTTCCATTTTCCAATCCAGCAAAGCCTCGGAGATCAAGATAGCCTACATTGCCTTCTAACAACTGTACGTTGCTGAAGCCGTAGTTCCCACGGCGCGAGCGTTCCATCCTTGATAACTGTTCTTCAATTCTGTGCTCAGGCGTATTTGGCGCTGCATCATAACGCCGGTTGGCACGGATTCGCATATGCTTATCCTTATTAATGGATTGCACCGACTCCGTTAGTGCTTCCGCGAAAGCTTCGTCCGTTGTAAACTGGTCAAAATGTCCAGCTTCCAGTTGTGCTAAGAGATGTTCTTCGGTAGCCTTTGCCACTTCAGGAAAAACGTATCGCTCATTCATCAAGCGATTAAGGGTTTCGACCACCTGCTCCTTGTACTCAGCGGTGAGGGAGACTTTTTCTTGGGCAATTGAAATGTTGCAGCAGCAAACGGATACTGCTAATAGTAACAATAGTCGGGTCATAACATTAAAAGTTTAGAGTGATGATTTATTGAGAGGACCCGCGGAAAGGAACCAATCAACTACAAAAGAGTCGTGGTTGATGATGTAGATGCAGTGTGGGTTGATGTTGGTGGGTAAGCTATGGAAGCCCAACGAAAAAGCCCTCCTTAGATTGGATTAATCTAAGGAGGGCCAATTTATTTGAGCTAAGCTAGTTTTCGGAGAATTCGAAATTCTCCGAAAACTCCATTAAGTCCAACTATTCTTCCCGCCGAAGCACCTCCAGTGGGCTCTTACGCAGCACTTCGCGATTATTCAGCAAGCCAATGGTTACAATCAGTGCTACCACCAGCACGAAAATAAAGGCCACTGCTTTCCAAGGCGCGTAGAATTGCAACTCCAATTCAAAAGTGGCCAATAGCCAACTACTGGTCAGAGCAATCACAATTCCAGTGGCAGCGGCTAAACTACCCAATAGCGCGTATTCCGTTGCGGTAATCTGTAACAAGTGTTTACTACTACCACCTAGTGTGCGTAATAAAACGCTTTCGCGAATGCGTTGAAGCTTGCTCAAGAGTAACGAACTAATGAGTACCAAGAAGCCCGTCAGTATACTGAAGACCGCCATAAACTGAATGACGTAGGACACCTTATTCAAGATATCTCCTAGTGCGTCCAGAATAGAACTGAGGTCCACAACGGATACATTCGGGAACTGCTGTACCACTGCTGTACGATAATCAGCGGTAGTACTTGGATCAGGAGATTTAGTTACCAATACCTGGAATTGCGGTGCATTTTCCAGTACACCTTCCGGGAAAAGAATAAAGAAACGAGTACGCATTTTAGTGAAGTCTACTTTACGTGTACTTCCCACGTAGGTGGTCATTTGCATTCCCTGAACATTGAAGCTCAGCTCATCACCAACCTTGACATCCATAGATTCGGCGAAGCCTTCTTCCAGCGAAACGAAAATCGAATCGCCGTTGCTGGCTCTAGGTCTCGGAAATGAACCCGAAAGTACCTCTTCGTAGCCGTCCAGCGTGTCCCGGAAAGTGGTGCGTATTTCGCGGTTGAAGGCCCAACGTTCGGCAGTGCGCGTGGTATCTTCCAGCCACTCTGCCTTAGTCTTACCTTTCCATCCCGTCATGCGCATGGTTACAATCGGCACCTGTTGCACTACGGGCATGTCAAAGTCCTTGGTAAGTTGGTCTAAGTCTTGTGCTTGGCTCTTCTCAATCCCGTATAGAATCACGTTAGGCTGGTTGCCTTCGTCCATCTGTGCCACATTGGCCAATAGTAGGTTTTGGATAATGAAGAGTGTGGTTAGGATCGCCGTTCCTAAACCAATTGACACCAGCAAGGTAGAAGTCTGGTTGTTGGGTCGGAATAGGTTGGCTAGGCCCTGACGGAATACAAAACTCCAGCCGCGAGGAAAGAAGCGTTTCACCCCCAAAATAATCAACTGGGCTACACCAAAGAGGATGAGGAAGGAGAATAGTAATCCAACGGTAAATATCAATCCGTTCATGAAGTTACCCGTCAGGTACCACAAGAACAGTAATAAAGAAATACCAATCGCAGAATAGGTTCCCCACTGGGCAAAGTCACGCCCCGAAATATCTTGCTCAAAGGAAGATCGAAGAATCCGTAGCGGGCTGATACGCCGCACGGGTAATAATGGAACCAACGCAAACAACAAGGTAATAACCATACCAATCAAGCCACCTTCCAGAATGGCGGCCCAGGAGATTTCAGTTGTGACATCAAGCGGCAAGAAATCTTGGAAAACTAGTGGCAAAAGCAATTGTACCAAAGTGCCCAATACAATACCAATTAGCACCCCTAGTCCACCAATACTCAGGATCTGTAGCAAGTACACGTAAAAAATATGCGTACCCTTCATACCCAAACATCGCAGTACGGCAATTGATGGAATCTTGGTCTTCACATAAATGAGCACCGAACTCGCCACGCCAATACAACCCAAAAGCAATGAAACCAAAGCCACCAGGTTTAAGAATGAATTCAGTCCATCAAAGGCTTCACTCAGACTTTCCTTTTGTCCTTCTACTGTTTGCAAACGCAAGCTCTCATTGCGGAAGCCGTCTCTGCGCTCCTTCACCCATTCATCGATGGCGTAGTTTTTGGGAAGCTTGTAGTAATAATTGTAGTTAACAAGGCTACCGGTTGTTACCAAACCGCTCTCGGCCAAGCTCGCCTGAGAAATATAGACCGGTGGGGCAAAACCCGCGGCCATGTTGGCACTGGCAAAGTCGTTCATCAAGCGCCCCACAATCAAAAAGTTCATGTTGCCAAGGCGAATACTATCACCGACCTCTACCTCATGCTGGGACATGAAGCCATTATCCAGAAGTGCAAAGGCTCCCTCACTGAGCCGAGCTGCAGCATCGGCTGGCTGAGTCTTCAACTGGCCATAAAAAGGAAAATTTCCTTCCAAACCATTCAGGCGGACAAACTGGCTTACTTCTTGCTCTGGCAAAAAGCCCATCGAAAACAATTCCTGCTTAGATGCTTGTTCTGCCGGTAGGCTATCTGCTTTGACGCGTAAATCCTCAGCTATGGGGCGGTTTCCGCTGATGACTAGATCAGCTCCCAACAAAGAAGCGGCCTGCTCATCAATATCTGATTGCAGGTTATAATTGAAGGAATTGATGGCTACCAAAGCCGCAATTCCTAGGATAATCGAAGACATGAATAATACCAGGCGTCCACGGTTCTTCCGAGAGTCGCGCCAGGCTAGTCTTCTGATAAATGCCCAATCTATTTTCATTGCGCGACCTTTGAAGTAGGACGATCCACGACGACTTGCCCACCTTTAAGTTGAATAATACGTTGCGTCTTCTCTGCCAACTCCGGATCGTGCGTCACGATAACCAAGGTGGTGCCCATTTCCTCATTGAGCTCAAACAGCAGTTGCTCTACCATTTGCCCAGTTGACTCATCCAGATTACCGGTAGGTTCATCCGCGAAAAGAATTTCGGGACGGTTGCAGAAAGCCCGCGCTAAAGCAACACGTTGCTGCTCACCACCGGATAGCTGAGTTGGATAGTGGTCCATGCGATCATCCAAGCCTACTTTACCCAATAATTCAACCGCTTTGCTGTGAGCGTCTTTTTTACCATTGAGCTCTGCGGGAATCATGACGTTTTCTAGCGCTGTAAGCGTTGGAATGAGCTGAAAATTCTGAAAAATGAACCCCACATGCTGGTTGCGAACGGCGGCACGTGCATCTTCATCCAGATCATTGAGAACAGATCCACATAGATTAACGCTACCCTCTCCGGCCCGGTCCAAACCAGCACAAAGGCCCAATAAAGTAGTCTTCCCACTACCTGATGGGCCTACTATCGCCAGGCTTTCGCCTTTATCAATTGAAAAAGTAACATCTTTGAGTACCGTTAAGGATCGATCACCGCTACGGTAGGTTTGGCTGAGCTGCTCAACCGCGAGAATTGTGGACATATTTCTTAAACTTTATCAAAGTGGTAGTCGTTGCTTTAGGTGAGTTGGCCAAGGCTGCGCCGACCAGTAAGTACGATCAATATTAACAGTCGTAAGTGGAATTAGATGACTCAAAGCTGATAATATCGATCAACAAACCGCTTTCCCCTGATTAAACCCAGGCCTCCGCGGATAAATCCACTCTACCAATGATGCAAAAACAAGGTCTTTTTTCTCCTTTTTCATTGCTTTGCCTCTTGGCAATCAGTCTATTATTAACTGCTTGTTCCGCCCCAGCGGAAACGCAGGAACAAACCCAAAACGAGACAGCGGTCCAAGAAGCAACTTCCGAAACCGAACAAGTAGCACCACAGGAGCGTCCACGAATTGTCTTTTTTGGTAACAGCCTTACTGCTGGCTACGGACTGGACGAGAAATTTTCCTTTCCCAGTCGGGTCCAGGAAAAACTAGACTCGTCTGGTTTTGCCTACCAGGTGGTGAATGCGGGTATTAGTGGAGAAACAACTGCCGGTGGAGTAAGTCGTATTGATTGGGTGATGGAGCAGCCAATCTCTATTTTCGTTTTGGAACTGGGAGGAAATGACGTTCTGCGAGGATTTGATCTTAAGAATACCCGAGAAAACTTACGTCAAATTTTTGACGCGGTACAAGCCAAGTACCCCGAGGCGAAGTTGGTAGTGGCGGGTATGGAAGCACCACCAAATATGGGAGAAGATTACACCAGCAACTTTCGTCAGATCTACCGCGAGTTAGCAGCAGACTACGAAGCGGCACTAATTCCTTTTCTCTTAGATGGTGTTGGTGGGATCCCCGAACTCAATCTTCCGGACCGTATTCACCCAAATGAAGAAGGACAAAAGATTGTAGCTCAGAATGTCTGGGATATCATTTATCCCCTCCTGGAAAACGCTGGTTAATCTTCTGAGAAGTTTCCACCGATTTGGTTCATGATTCGCATGAAGTCCTGGTAATCCTGTTCATTTAGCCCCTGCCATCCACGGCGGCGCAACGCGAGAACAGCAGGCGTAACCGTCTCATGATAATCATTCCCTTTGTTGGTCAGATAGATGAGCGATTGACGACGGTCATCGGCGGACTGTTTCTTCTCGATGAGCCCTTTCTTGCGGAGCAGCTCAATGATGCGAGACACGGTAGGAGCGTTTTTGAAGCTATCATTGGCGAGGTCTGTTTGAGATATGCCGTCGCCTTCGGCCAAGCGGTCCAATATCACCCACTGCTCCGTGGTGATATCCAAGTTCAGCTCCTTGAAAGTCTGCAAGTAACTGTACTTGATCAACTTTAATGTGCGGTCCATGATCGCACCAAAGTTCCGCGTGGTTTCTTGCTCTTGCATATCTCCTACTTGTAGTCCTCACGAGCCGGTCGAAAGACATCAATGATGTAGCAGTCGGTCAATGCTCTTCCTGAATGTACGGCATTTGGGGGAATCGTTACTACTCCGCCCGCTTCGCAAACCTTAGTTTCACCATTCACCATCATCTCAAACCGCCCACTAATCAAGTTTGAAATCTGCTCGTGTGGATGGTGGTGCTCCGGCAGAATACTGCCTGCTTTTATTTGAAAATGGCCCACCGTTAACTCCTCTGTATGAATGAATCTACCGGAAAATCCGGGTAAAATTTCATTAATCGCAATCTCATCGGTCTGGTGAAAATGTGCCATGTATGCATTAAGAGTTTAAGTCTTGTAAAACGCTGATTCCATCTCTACTAGAAAGCCCGTAAGAGGAGGGCTGCATTCTGCATCATCCGACTGCCTCCGCGCCAGAACATACGGTAATGCGGATTATCAACGAGGTAGACGATTTTGCCATCTCCGATATTTTGCACGCCAGCAAAAGTCTTCCCAGCTAGGCGCTCTAGATTTTCTGTCGACGCATAACCTGCACTTAGCATCGTTGACGCGTCCTCCGTATAAGTACCAACGGATGCTAGTCGAGTGGATGGTTCAAGGGCATCAGTACTTAGCTTTAAGGTGTAGAGATCAGGTTTCACCCCAAAAGCAAGCGGATGGCTGGTGTCTATCTTAGCATTAAGTGATGAACCCGGAATTCGACGTAGTCCACGATAGCGTTCCCGCTCATCGTAGTTCAGATACTTCGCCTCATCCGTGGTGTCTGGAATGGATTTCACCATGTTTTCCTTGCCAAACTTCCCTTCAGTGGTAAAAAACCTAGCGGAACTTTCCAAAGCGATCAAAACACCACCTCGTTGCAACCACTGATTAATTTCCGAACGTTGGTCCTGCCAAAACAGTCGTTCCAAGTTGCGGCCATTTGGTAAAATGAGAACGTCGTAGTCGTTGATATCTGTGTAACCGTAGCGCTGTCCAAACTTAGGCAAGCTAGTCTGGGCAAAAGCGGTAGTCCGAATACGATCAATCGGGAATGCTGTTTCGTGGTCGAACAAGAAATAGACCTGTCCGCTGGTGTAGGTACTAAACGGTGGCTCGACTAGCATAGCTACCTTCGGCTTATCCAAGGGACTATTTCGGCTAGAAGCCAAATCAAACCCTCCATCCATTCGGCCCGTTGGCAAAGCCTCTATCGTCACTTGCGTGGAAGATGCAATGGCCAGCATATCTTCCTCGATACTCGCTTCCTTTTCAAGATTACGTCCTCCCAATACAATCAGAGACCCTGCCGAGTAGCTTTTACTGCCAAAGGTAAACGGCGCTATTGCTGAGCGCACCCGATATCCGTTATCCCAGAGCGCATTCAATGCCTTGGGTGCCCAACGCTGCTGCCAGTCGATAACGTAGGCGTAAGCTTCTGCTCCACCAAGTTGAGACTTGTCCAAGCCTTCACTCCAGTCGAGCTCATCACTACTTAGACTCTTTTTATCAACTCTGGGAAAACTCGTGCTGGAGTAGGCCTCCAAGTTATAAGCTAGTGGTGCAGACCAGGTAGACATATCGTACATCACCGAATCCTCAATCGCCATATTGCGTTCCAGAATACTGTGTACAAACAAATGCCGCGCTTGCTGGGCCGGGACAATGATGTCGCCCGCCGAGAAAGACTGGGTGGTAACGGCACCCGTTCGATAATCCAAACACTCTCCTAAAGTAAAGTCAGACTCCGCTTCGTAGAATTCAATCTTTTGTCGATCTAGTACTTTGAGGAGATCCATTAAATAGCCCCCTTTTTCCTTACGGATGACGAAAGTTTTATTTGGAGACTTGCTGTTATTGGGATTCCAGGCATCCACACTGTAGCGAAGTAGTGCTTGGCGAGCTTGTGCTGCTTTACGGATAGAGGCAACAGAAGTGGTATAGTGATCAAAAATTCGCTGTCGGAACGTGAGCACATAACCATCATCAGTAGTAATGGCACGGCCAGCAGCAATTCCTCCCTGCTCGGTAAGCATACCAATAGCTCCCATTATGCTGGGGTAGGAAGAACCGTAGCCCGGGTAGAAGAAATCAAATCGTTCACGCGTGAAGTACATTATGCCTTCCTCGTCAAAAGCCTCAACGTTGGCGCGGCCAAAGGTGTCGCTCCAGGCTTCGTAGGTATCAGGTAGCAGTAGGTTTCGCGGAGTAGCTCCCGGTGCCGTAAAATAGTTGGCATTATAGCCTTGCTCGTGGTAATCCACGTGTACTTGCGGCATCCACTTTTGGTATTCTGCAATATGCCCTCTCGACTCAGGGTGTACCCCCCAAACCCAGTCTCGGTTTAGGTCAAACCAGTAGTGATTCGTGCGTCCGTTAGGCCAGGGAGCGTAATGCTCCAAATCCCGAGGATTAATACCCGGTTGTTCTCTTCCGACGCTGTTGATCCAGTACACATAGCGATCACGACCATCTGGGTTGATACAGACGTACATGATAATCACGCTATTGGCCAAAATATCAGCAGTCTCCTCATCTGTAGCGGCAGCAAGCCGATAAGCAACTTGCAAAGCTGCCTCCGTGGTAGAGGGTTCGTTACCGTGAATGTTATAGCTCAAAGAGGTAAAAACTGGATCATTAGCAATGACCTTCTGTCCTTCTTCTGATTGTGCATAATCCGGATCAAGAAGCTTCAAGTGGCGCGCCTGTAGTCGGTCCATACGACCGTGATTCTCTGGGCTGCTGATCACCAAGTTTATTAGCGGACGCCGTTCGTAGGTCTCACCATATTGATTTAGGGCAATCCGATCCGACTGCTCAGCTAGGTACTTAACATACTGTACCGCTTGGTGATATTCAATGAAGTGTTCACCCAGCTCATATCCCAAAAACTGGGCTGGAGATTGAATATCGCTACGGTAGTCAAGAGCAGGCTCAAAAGCAAAGCGCTCTGGAACTAATTCGACTTGCTGGGCAAGTAATAACAATGGGAAGACGAATAGAATAGCAACTAAGGGTCGGATCATACGAGTCATTTGCACGATAGTTTAATTGAGTATTCAGACGGGTGGCGAGGGAACAATGATAATAAAAAATGGAGAGCTTCTCTGAAGCACAGAAGATAGGGGGGTACGAACAAATGCTAGAATCAGTTGTCGCGGCGTGATGAATCGCGTCACTACGGATACTTAGAATCATCGTTATCCTAAGATCAAACAGCGGTCGTAAAGACGCATTACAATGCGTTCCTTATGGTACGTCTTTACTTATCGAACAATTGAAGCAAATCAGAAATCCGCTCCTTCAAGTCTTTGCGGTCAACGATAAAATCGAGGAAGCCATGCTCCAAGAGGAATTCTGAGGTTTGGAAGCCTTCTGGCAGGTCGCGCTTAATGGTTTCTTTGATTACCCGGGGGCCAGCAAAACCAATGAGTGCTTCCGGTTCGGCGAAATTGATATCTCCCAGCATCGCAAAAGAGGCCGTCACACCTCCGGTGGTAGGATCCGTTAGGAAGGAGAAGAAAGGAACACCTGCTTTGGCCAGTGTGGACAATTTGGCGGAGGTTTTAGCCATTTGCATCAAACTAAACGCAGATTCCATCATCCGCGCCCCACCCGTCTTAGAGATGATCATGAAGGGAACACGGTTATCGCGGCAATAGTCGATGGCGCGCGCAATACGCTCACCCACTACCGTTCCCATTGAACCACCAATGAATTTGAAATCCATGGCTGCAATGACCAATGGGCGACGATTGACTTTACCCCTGGCAACAGTAATGGCGTCGGTTAAACCTGTTTTTTCATAAGCGCTTTCCAGGCGTTCTGGATAGCTTTTTAGATCTACAAAACCAAGGTGATCTACCGCTCGAAGGTCTTCAAAAAAGGGTTCGAAGTTACCATCAAAGAGCAGATCAAAATAATCGTAGGAACCGATACGAACGTGATAATTACAATGCGGACACTTGTAGGAATTCTCCCGCAGCTCCTTCATTGTGCTCGTTTCTTTACACCGCTTACACTTGTACCACAGGCCCTCAGGAGCCTCTTTCTTGTTACGAGTAGCAGTTTGAATACCGTCCTTTAGTCGCTTGAACCAACCCATACTTACGATTTGAATGGCGGGGCCTTAGGTGTAGCCTTCTTGGCTTTGCGAGGCAAAAGTAAGAAAGGGCTGGGGATAAAAAAAGATATGGGGGGAAAGTTCGCTTTGCTCACGGGGAGAGCTCCCTGGCGGTCGCGGATTGGGCTAGTTTTTCTTGCAGGGGTACTCTCTCCAGTCTGCGCCGAGGCGGCTACGCTTGGTAGGGACGTTCGCGATCGCGAACTGGGAATAGATACGGAGGTACCACTTTACCACCAAAAAAAGATGAAAGCCCATCCCCGGGCAGGGAGAGTTTGGGACTACAATCCTGGCCGGAAGCGGCAAGGGTGGGTCGACCTAGTACCGAAAATCCTGCACGGCCTTAATAAAAGCCCGCACCCCATCCAGTGGCGTATCCGGATAAACACCATGGCCCAGGTTGGCGATATGTAGACCACCGTAGGCTTTCAGCATCTCCGTTGCTGCTGTGGCAACTTGTTCCGGTTTAGCATAGAGCTGGCAAGGATCGAGGTTGCCTTGGAGGGCCACCTTCTCCCCTACTCGCGCGCGGGCTGCTTGTGGATTTTGTGTCCAGTCGAGACCAATGACATTGCAGGGCTGGTCAGCCAGGCCTTCCAGGGCATGCCAGGCATCTTTAGCAAATAAGGTAACGGGTACCTCTTCGTTCAGCGCCGCTGCAATCTTCCCCAGATAAGGGAGCGCAAATTCGTTGTACAGCTTCGGAGAGAGTATCCCTGCCCAAGAATCGAATAGTTGAATCAGATCAGCGCCGTGCTTCACTTTTTGCTTGAGGTAGGCAATGCTAGTAGTTGTGATCTTTTCCAGTAGTTGATGTGATAGTGCAGGCTCGCGGAATAGCATGCGCCGGGCTTTAGAGAAAGTCTTGCTCCCTCCGCCCTCAATCATGTAGGCAAAGATTGTCCATGGGGCACCCGCAAAGCCAATTAATGGAACGCGACCAGCCAATTGCTTTTTGGTAAGCGCTAGTGCATCGTATACGTAACGCAATTCACCGGCAGCGTCTTCATCGGTGACCAACCGATCTACATCAGCCATGGTTTGGATGGTTTCCGGAAAGGAAGGACCTTTCTTCTCAATCATCTCATACTTCAAGCCCATGGCTTCAGGAATGACCAGTATGTCAGAGAAAATGATGGCAGCATCAACACCTAAAATATCTACTGGCTGGATCGTGACCTCCGCAGCGAGTGCTGGCGTTTCTACCAGTTCCTTAAAACCACTCAAACTAGCTCTGATAGCGCGGTATTCTGGCAGAATGCGACCAGCCTGGCGCATCAACCATACTGGAGGGCGAGGAACAGATTGGCCATTGGCCACCCGAAGCAAAAGATCATTTTGTAATTCCATGGGCGCGAAAATAAGCTAATTTGCTTGCCGTAGCAACCACTCACGAAAGAGGACGCAGCGGCGACAATAAAAATAACAAGTGCGTGACATTAAGGAAAGATCTCCGCAATACCCCACGCGAATCCATGGACTGTTGCCGATAAACAGGTAGAAGCTCAAACTGATAAATTTTCTCTAATTTGGGCGGCGTATTGAGTATGGAGCACAGCAATCCTTATCTAATATTCAGCGTCTAGCGAGAATTCCATCAAAAACAAGTTCATGAAAAACCTACCGCTGCATTGGAAAATCATCATTGGATTATTCCTCGGCATTATCTACGCCTTCTTTTCGGTTAAGTGGGGCTGGAACGAATTCACCATCGATTGGATTGACCCTTTCGGCGTCATCTTCATTCGTTTGCTGAAGTTTATTGCAGTACCCCTGGTGTTACTATCCATAATTGCGGGCATAAGTACGCTCCCTGATCTCTCCAAGTTAGGCCGGATGGGTGGTAAGACGCTGCTCGCCTACATGGTCACTACAGTAGCCGCCGTAGGTGTAGGCTTGTTGATTGTAAACCTTGCCAAACCAGGTGAAACCATAGCACAAGATCAGCGCGTTAAGAACCGCATGAAATATGAGCTCTGGGTAGCGCAAACCGATGGTGTAGAAATATTGGACGGGCAAAACTTCTTGGCTGATCCACAATACGCGGCCTTTCGCGGTGATGCCGAAGAAGCCTTGGCTGAACAGCAAAAAAGAGCGGAGGAAGACGAGAGCATCTCTAAAAAAATGAATGATGCGGAAGCCTTTAAGGAAGCTGGTCCATTGCAATTTTTCGTAGACTTTGTGCCAGAGAACATCTTTAAAGCCTTATCCGATGGAAAGTTGATGCTGCAGGTCATTTTCTTTGCCATCTTTTTTGGCTTGGTCTTACTGATGATTCCGCGAGAAAAAGCGGAACCCGTGATGGCTTTCATTGATGGCACTAACGAAGTATTCCTGAAGATGGTGGAAGTCATCATGAATGCGGCACCACTCTTCGTTTTTGCACTAATGGCGGGAGTAATTGCCAAAATGGCCGATACTACGCAAGAAGTCATCGAGATATTTAAGGGATTGGCGGCTTACTCTTTGGTCTTGGTAGCCGGCTTGGCTTTCATGGTGTTCGTCTTCTACCCATTGATGATGAAGCTATTTGTTCGGGACCTATCCTACGCATCTTTCTTCCGCAAGATAAGCCCGGCGCAGTTCTTGGCCTTCTCTACCAGTTCTAGTGCCGCTACCCTGCCCGTTACGCTCGAATGTGTACGCGATAATCTTGGCGTGTCCAAAAACGTATCCAATTTTGTGTTGCCCATTGGAGCTACCGTAAACATGGATGGCACCAGCTTGTATCAGGCAGTGGCCGTGGTGTTTATGGCGCAAATGCACTTTGTGGATTTGTCAGTTGCTCAACAAGCAACCATTGTTTTAACCGCAACTTTGGCTTCGATTGGTTCAGCGGCCGTACCATCGGCTGGATTAGTAATGATGATCGTGGTATTACAGTCCGTAGGATTAAATCCAGCCTGGATTGCAATAATTTTCCCCGTAGATCGAATCCTTGACATGTGTCGCACCGTAGTAAACGTAACAGGTGATGCAACGGTGTCTACACTGATCGCAAAATCTGAGGACGACTTGGATATGGAAATTCTTCGATCCTGATGTAGTATCGAATTTTGACCATCAAGTTTGGATTTACCCAATTGCACAATAAATCTTAGGAAAACGAATGAGTGACGTACTTGGTGTCGGTTCTCGTGTCAAGCACCCTGCTTACGGCGACGGTGTTGTAATCCGCCTTCACGCTGCTGCTTATGAGCTGGCTTTTACCCTTTACGGAATCAAGCTGGTAGGCCGAGAATACGATAAATGGGAAGTAGTAGAAGCCATTGAGGCCGTTGAAACCGTGAGCTTTACCGAAGCGGAAAAAGCCCTGATCAAAATCTTAAAGAACTTCAATGGCCTGCACGAGGAGGTTCCACTAGGTGATAAATGGATTAACGGCAAACTCATTTTGCGCCCCGGTGACCCCGATCTGAAGGACAAGGAAATGGATATTGATACCTTTTTCCACAAGATGGTAATGGTGCGCGATCGCCTGCGCGTAATGGAGCAACGCATCAATAGCAGCAAGCTCACCGACGAGGAAAAAGTGAACCTACAGCAGTACATTACCCGTATTTACGGAAGCTTAACCTCATTTAATGTGCTTTTTAAGTACAAAGAGGATAATTTTGTAGGTAGCAAGTCTTAAAAGGATTCCCGCAGGATTGACGCAACGTTTACTTCCTCTTTTCTGTTGATGATTAAAACAGCAGCCTCGGGCGTGTACCTGCAAGCCTGAGGAAATTTTACCGGTAGGCTGTTCGTCCTAGCATGAACTAAAATGCGATGGTGAGCGTCTTACCCATTTATGAAGAAAGAATACACCGTGAGAATAATTTCAAGTCTTTTCATTCTTAGTCTCCTACTGCCCCTTAGTAGTTGTTTGCGTTTTGAGAATACTTACACCAAAATACCGCCCGGACCGTGGCGTGCGATCCTGCAGTTGGATCCTAGTGCCATTACGCCCAACCCTAAGGGCAAACCACTGGATGATAAACTCAATCTATCCTTCGACGAGGTAACTAACGGAGAGCTCCCCTTCAACTTCGAAGTGGAGTATACGGACGATACAACCTTCCAGGTCGTGCTATTAAATGGTGATGAGCGGATCGTGAGTAGAGACATCACTTTTGGTCGTAGCAAATCACGGGCAAAGGACTCTATACGAATCAATTTTCCAATCTACGACACCTACATTGTAGGGCTCTACGAAGAAGGTATTATTGAAGGAGATTGGGTGGTGAACTACCGTGAAAAATACAGTATACCGTTCGTCGCTCGTTTCGGTATGGGTTATCGATTTACGCAAATTCCTAAGCCAGCTGCGCTTGATTTAACCGGCACCTGGGAGGTCACCTTTGGGCCCGGCGGCGATGAATCTGCCCCTTTTGCGGGTATCGGAGAGTTCGTTCAGGAGGGCAATGACTTAAAGGGTACATTCCGCACGGAAACCGGTGATTACCGCTATCTCCACGGCGTAGTGTCTGATGATAAGGCCTACCTGTCCGTATTTGATGGTTCGCACGCTTTCTTGTTCGAAGCTAAAATTGACGCCACGGCTGAGACCATGGTAGGTTCATTCCGCA
This sequence comes from Bacteroidota bacterium, assembly GCA_039816955.1. Classification (GTDB taxonomy): domain Bacteria; phylum Bacteroidota; class Bacteroidia; order Chitinophagales; family Saprospiraceae; genus Lewinella. The sequence continues at coordinate 857 of JBCBWU010000125.1, read as the reverse complement.
GTGGTAAGCATTATCGTACGATCTGGGAAGCACGCCGAAATGAAGAAGCTACACTGACCAGTCCGTATCAACTCACCAATGTAATTGATGCGGGTCAACCGATCGATTTTGCCTTTATCAATCCGGAAGGGGACACCGTTCGCTTAAGCGATCCAGCCTACGCAGGAAAAGCCAAATTGGTACAGATTTTTGGAACCTGGTGCCCGAACTGCCGGGATGAAACGACATTCTTATTGGATTATTTGGCCAAAAACGACTTACCAAACCTACAAGTAATGGGTATTGGGTTTGAGCGCTACCGCAAAGAGGAAAAGTCTTTAGCTGCGCTGGAACGGTTCCAAAGTCAAATGGGTGTGTCATACCCCGTTTTGTACGGTGGTTATTACGATAAAACTGAAGCATCTGCCCGACTGCCGATGCTGAATAAGATTATCTCTTACCCGACCTTACTATTCATCGACGCAGAGAATCGAGTTCGTAAAGTTCATACCGGTTTCAACGGGCCAGCTACCTCCAAATACAAGGAGTTCCAGCAAGAGTTTGACGAAAGCGTCCAACAGCTACTCGAGACATTACAAGCTGATTCCTAAACAAACACTAACCACTTTATCCGCCGAAGCTTTCGCCGACGGCCGAAGCCTATGGCGAAGAGGCGTAGCGAAGGTGGACCACCAACTTCAACTCCCGAAAGCTCCTAATACTATGCAAAAATTTGCCACTCCCCTGTTGCTTGCCTACAACACTGAAAATGAACCATTAGTCAAGCAGATCGCAACAGATTTAGGTGATGTAATGGATTTCAAATATGCTCGTATTGAACGCGACCAAGAAAACAGCCTCACCTCCTTGGCGGAAGG
>JBCBWU010000124.1:0-22009 GCA_039816955.1 Bacteroidota bacterium | reverse complement strand
TGAAGCGGCACGCAGCACGAATCCATTAATTTTTACTGCGCAGTCATTTTGCGTAGTTAAAGAATCTTGCAGTAAAAATTAATGGATTCGTGCTGCGTGCCGCTTCATTATACACGTGGGAGGCTCAAAAAATTCCGCAGATCTACACTTTTTATAAGCCAAAGTAGAGATATGGCTACTTGCTATTTGGGTCTGAATACGTAATTTGGGCAGCGTATAGGACTAAAAAGCACATGGCACAGTATAGCATTTGTACTGCCGCTGACCTACAGCGTACCGCTAAAAAGTACGCTTTGGGGCAGGTAGTTTTGTCGAGCATTTTGGAAGGAGGGTCACAGAATACCAATTATCTTTTGCAAACGGATAAGGGTAAGTTTGTCCTCAGTATTATAGAGCAACGCCGTCGTAAGGAGGTGAAGAATCTAGTTCGTCTCTTGCGGCATTTGCGTAAGCACAACTTTGTTACTTCCAAAGTAGTAGCCAGTACCTCCGGCAAATATGTGACCAAATACGTAGGTAAGCCGATTATCATCAAGAAGTTTATCAAGGGCGAAATTATCCAGGATTTCCCTCCTTTGCTCATGGAACGCTTGGGGGCTACCTTGGCCCGTTTGCACAAAGTACCTTCGCCGGCTTACCTTCCAGAAAACCTAGACTTTGGGATGGAACATTTTTCTCAAGTAGCTTCTTATGCCCCAGGTTCAGCTTTCCATCATTGGCTCCAAGAACAAACAGCCTATTTTCAACCCTTTCTTAGCCCAGACCTACCTAAAGCGATTGTCCATGGGGATGTCTTTGATAACAATGTAATCGTTAAGCCACGTAAAGGGCGGGTAGTGATTATGGATTTTGAGGAAGCAGCCCATTACTACCGAGCTTTTGATATTGGTATGACGATTATTGGAGTCTGCTTGGAGGGCCAGGAGATCAATATTGGTAAGGTGCATCAGCTGCTTACTGGTTATCAATCTGAGTTAGCACTAACCGTTGCGGAGCGTTCATCCTTGCAGGCTTTTGTGGTGTACGCAGCAACGGCTATGTCTTTTTGGCGGCATCGCCAGTTTAACTACCTCAATCCTACACCCGCACGTTTTGAGCATTACCAGGCACTACAAGCTGTCGCCAACTATGCACGTACCTTGCCCGCAGGAGTTTTTCTGCCTGATGAGGCAACGACTGTTGCTTAAAGCAAATCAACTGTGGTTGGTAGCTAATTTCCGGCCACTAGTGAACGATTCTTTAGCTTGCTAGTTCCAATGACAAATAGCATTTGTATGAAAAAAAGCTTACTAACCGTACTGACCATCCTTCTGATGGTTGGTACCAGCCTCCACGCCCAGGAGGGAGAGGCCGCCAAGAGCAAACGCAGTAAAGGACCAAAATCTTTTTCAGAGGTCGTAACTGCGGATGCCGAAACGGACGAGGGCCTATTCACTGTTCACAAAGTAGACGGTAAATACTACTTCGAGATTCCGTTTGATTTGCTAGAGGAGGAAATTCTGGTCGTCAGCCGGATTTCTGGTCATGTGAAAGGCCTCAACTTCGGGGGCGCAGGCATGAAGTCACGCCCACAGCAGGTGATCCGTTGGCAGCGTTTGGATAATCAATTGATGCTTCGTTCCGTGAGTTACAATGATGTAGCTAACTACGAAGATCCCGTTTACCGCTCGGTCCAAAACAACAATTTTGAACCCATCATTAAGGTATTCCCGATCGCTGCGTTTAATGCAGATAGTACGGGGGCACTAATTGATGTAGGAAGTCTCTTTACTACGGACGTACCAATGATTGGTGCGTTGCGCAGCCAGGAACGCGAGCGCTTCAAGGTGAAAAATTTAGACAAGAGCCGGAGTATCATTAGCTGGATGAAGAGCTTTCCGGAAAACACCGAGGTACGCCACGTACTGACGTACAATGGTGGAAATAAATTGCCGGATAATCGTTTGACGGGGACCTTGTCCATTGAGATGAACCAGTCTTTTATCCGCCTACCGGAAGAGCCCATGCAAGCCCGCTTGTACGATGAGCGAGTAGGATATTTTTCTCTGCAGCAAACCAATTACAGCCTGGATGCTCAGCGGGCGGAAGCTCGGCGTTACATCACGCGTTGGCGCTTGGAGCCCAAAGACCCCGAAGCTTGGGCGCGTGGCGAATTGGTAGAACCAGTTAAGCCGATCGTGTACTACGTGGATCCAGCTACCCCCGAAAAGTGGAAGCCTTATATCCTGCAAGGGGTGAATGACTGGCAGGAAGCGTTCGAGGCAGCTGGTTTCAAGAACGCCATTTTTGGCCGGGAAGCGCCTACACCGGAAGAAAATCCTGATTGGCACCCGGAGGATGTACGCTACAGTGTAATCCGCTACATCACCACGGATATCCAGAATGCCCAGGGGCCTCATGTGCACGATCCGCGTACGGGTGAGATTTTGGAAAGTGATATCCTTTGGTACCACAATGTGATGAACCTACTACGCAACTGGTATATGATGCAAACCGCAGCTGTTAACCCAGAAGCCCGCGGGGTGAAGTTTAAGGAGGAAGTGATGGGCGAGTTGATCCGCTTCGTTTCTGCACATGAGGTAGGCCACACTTTGGGCTTGCCGCATAATATGGGTTCCAGTGTAGCTTATCCGGTGGATAGTCTCCGGAGTGCTGGTTTTGTGCAGCGCATGGGTACCGCTCCGTCCATTATGGATTATGCGCGTTTCAATTACGTTGCCCAGCCCAAAGACGAAGGTGCGGGTTTGCATCCACGCATTGGCCCTTACGATAAGTGGTCAATTATGTACGGTTATCGCCCGATCCCCGAGGCGGCAGATGCTGAAGCTGAACGTCCCACCTTAAACGCTTGGATCAAGGAGCGTGCGGATGAGCCAATTTATCGCTACGGCCGTCAATTGCGCGATCCCCACGACCCCACTGCCCAGACGGAAGATGTTGGGGATGATGCCATTTACGCTAGTTCACTAGGTGTCAATAATCTCAAAAAGATTGTTCCAGAACTTCAGGATTGGACACAACAGGAAGGGATGCCCTATAAAGACTTGGAGGAGCTGTACGGAAATGTCTATACTCAGTTAGGGCGTTATGCACGGCACGTAGCTACCAACGTCGGTGGTATCTACGATTATCGTAAATCAACTGATCAGGAAGGACAAGTTTTCTGGCCCGTAGAATATGACCGTCAGAAGAGATCAGTGCGCTGGCTGAATAATCAAATCTTCCGTACACCAGAGTGGTTGCTGGATGAGGGTATTCTGAGTCGAATTTCGCCCACCAGTGCAATGGATCGAATTGGAAGATTGCAGCTTTCGGTACTGAATCGCTTGATGACAACTTCACGCTTGCAGCGCCTGGCGGAATCCGAAGCCCGTGCTTCAGACAAAGTATATACTTTAGATGAGCTCTTCTCTGATCTAACGCGAGGTATATTCATTGAGGTCAAAGGCAAGCTGGTACCCGATGCCTACCGGCGTAATCTTCAACGTGTTTATTTGGATCGTTTGATAGAGTTAATGCATTCAGAGGATAAGGCCATCACGAGTATGGATATTCCGGGGCTGGCCAAACGTGAGTTGGTACAACTGTACAAACCCATTCGCCGCTTGGGGCGCGGAAAGAAAGGAGAACCACACTACAAAGAGTTAACGGGCGTAATCGCCAAGGCACTAAACTTGCGATCTCGCCGTAGGGTAGGAGTGCATTAGTCAATAGCACTCTTCTTTAGAAAGGGTAGGTGAGCCGTAGTGAAATGCGGTTCCTCTACCCTAGTTCCCCAGCGTCTCCCGACGCGGTAACATGAGCAGCAGATATTTATTCCAGCCTCTCTACGTCCGTTGCGAAAAGCTTTGGCCAACGATGCCCATGCCTACACGGGTAATGCTCATTCCTACATCTCCTGACCTTCTAAATCAAGCAGATGCGGTAATCTAGTCCACCTCCACATACATAAACACATACGCCGCCACCGCAGCGGTCGCAAAGTTGGTGAGTAGATAGATCCAGATATTACTCCAGGCAAATACCCCTGCTAGGCAAGCCCCAAAAGCCACGGCTGGATTAAACGCTCCACCGCTGATACTGCCAAAAGCGTAGGCACAACCGATGACCACCGCACCAATGGCCAGGCCATAAAACTGATTCCCAGTGGTGCCTTTCGAAATAGCTACGTTCAGAATCACAAAGACCAGGGCAAAGGTGCCGAGCACTTCACCCAGAATAGCTGGCCCAGTAGCCAATAGTTGGGTGCCACTTCCTCCTTTATCCATTTGGCAGGCAATTGCTGCGGCCAGACCAGCCGCTAGTAATTGAGCGAAAACGTAAGGCAGTACATCCTTGTTTTCCAATTTACCACACAACCAGAAGGCCAAGGTGACTGCTGGGTTATAATGTGCAGCTGAAATATGGCCTCCCGCGTAGATCACACCAATAAGCATGGCCCCAACCCCAAAGGGAGTAGCAGCAAAAAAGACGGCAAGGAGGAGAAAAAAAGTGCCAATAAACTCGACGAGATACTTTCGCATATGGCAAGCAGGGGGTGGTAAGAGATTGCCGCGAAGATAAGAGCATTTAGAAGGGCGGAGTAGGGATCGTCATTAAGGATATGTAAAGAACTACCAAGGCACCAAGAGCACCTCAGTTGCTAAATACTTAGGTGCTCTTCGGTGTCTTGGTGGTTCCAGAAAAATTTATGGTAAAGAGCTATTCCAACTTAAACCGGACCGGCAAGTTAAATTGCACCCGCACCGGACGCCCACGTTGCTTACCTGGTGTCCACTTGGCACCTTCGGTAGCCATAAGTTGCACTACTCGTAAGGCCTCGTTTCCTAAGCCAGTGCCGGGGTCGCGTATCAGCTCTATATTCGAGAGTGTACCGTCATGTTCTACCACGAAGCGAATCACTGCGTTGCCCGATACGCCATTCTCTTTTGCGATAGCGGGATAGCGGATACGCTCACCGATGAAAGACATAATTGCTCGATCAGAGCATTGCTTCTGAAGGGCCTTGTCCGCTTCGTCTAAGCAATCACCAAAAATTGGCATTTGCTCCGCGAAAATCAATACCGGCGGAGCATCGTCTGGAATGGGCGGCGGTGGTGGAATATACTTGGGTTTTTCGGGGGCCTTAGGTACCGGTGCTATGACTGCGGCGGTATCAGTGATGTCCATACTTCGGAAAGTAATGGTGTCTGGCAAGTTCAAATCATCCACTGCTTGGAAACTTGGCGGTGGTGGTGGCGGTGGTGGATGCCGGGTAATTGGTGGTTCGGTAGTAATCCATGGATCATCCTCTATTTCCCCCATTTCAATAAAGTCAGCCGTAGTCGCGTATTCGGTGAAGTTAAATGCCAAGACCACAAAGGCCAGCGAACAAATCAAACCGACACGTAAAAAGGTGGGTTGGTGGCGGAAGACGTCTACCCGCTGGTATTTGGTACGTGAGCTTTCCGCGGCGTCTTGGTTGCTTTCAGCGGGCAGGCGAAAATACCTTTTACCCCACCAACCAATGCCAAATAGGACGAGCATAACCATAGCCGTTCCGAACAGTACCTGGGTACTGCTAAAGGTTAAATCTAGCATCATAATTTATTTAGCAATTATAGAATGGCCGCGCGCGGATAAATGACCATTGTTGTTCTGGTAGGAGCATCATCCTAAGCAGCAAACTCAGGAGTCAACTTATTAGTATAGATGCCTGCCCGCTCCAAATTGGTGGGTTTAGAACGAGATTATTTCAATAACTTTAGTGGCATAAAACCACCTATAATGAGACACGCGACTCTTTACTTACTCTCACTGCTATTTGTGTTGCAGTGGGCTACTCCAACGCTTAATGCCCAATGTGACCCTGGTCATAGCGAATTTGTGATTCTTCTGGAAGCCGACGAAAGTGCGGTAGTAGACAATACCCGCTGGGAAATCAGAGATACCGACAACCACGTGGTGCACAGTGGAACAGAGGCTGCCACGCTTTGTCTAGCTTGGGGCGAGTGCTATGAATTTTTCATTTACGATGACTTTGGTAATGGGCTTTGGAACGCTGAGCAATCAGGCTTCTTTTCCATCTCCTACGAGGGGGAATTAGTAGCCAGTGCGGTAGACTTCGGCTTTGAACTATCCGCTACCTTTGGTGATGGCTGCGTGCCGGGGAGCACCTGTTTTACTCCAATAGAAGCAACCATTGGGAATACCTACACGGTCTTGGATGGCGAGGCATGGTACCGTTTTGTTCCTGATCAGCAGGGCTTCTATGAGATATCCGCTTGCGATCTAGGAAATAGCTGTAACACTTCTATTTGGGTGTACGATCGCTGTGTTGGCCTCACGGGAGACGATAGCCAGGAAGAAGCTATTCTCTACGGTAATGATGAATGTAACGGAAATCAAGCCTCCATCAACGCTATCTTCCTGCCGGGGCAAACCTACTATATCCGAGCAGGGGACCAGGGAGATGATTGTGTAGGCGAGAGTTTTCAGTTTAGTCTGGCTTTTAATGGCCTGGTCTATGGCTGTACCGATGCCTTAGCCTGTAATTTTGATCCTCTAGCCACTGAAGATAATGGGTCTTGTATCTATAACCCTAGTGCAGACTGCCCACCAGGACCAGATCTGACGGTTCGCCCCGGCGTATTGGAAAGCAGCCTTTATGCCACTACCGTAAACGGCAACGACGGCTGTTACGTGCGCGAGGGTTGCCTGCAAGGTTATGGTCCTCGGCAAGTGGCTCGTTTCACTACCTACATTGAGAACATTGGTACGGAGGATTACGTGATCGGTTCTCCAGATCCTGATAACGAACAGTTTGAGTTTGATGAATGCCACGGACACTGGCATCAAGAGGGATACGCTGAATATAGACTGTACGACACCGACGGTGTTGCCTTGCCGGTAGGTTTCAAGAATGGTTTCTGTGTGCTGGATCTGTCCTGTACTACGGGTACCCGCACCTACAGTTGCAGCTATATGGGTATCTCAGCGGGTTGTGCCGATATCTACAGCTCAAGCTTGGCTTGCCAGTGGGTAGACCTTACCGATTTGCCGGAGGGCCAATATACCTTGGTAGTGGTGGTGAACTGGGAAAATAATCCGGACCTCTTCGGCCGCGAAGAAGTGAGCTATGAGAACAACTGGGATCAGGTTTGCTTTGAGCTCTCTCGTAATGCCAACGGAGATCATGATATTACTGTCATATCAGCTTGTCCTACTTATGAAGACTGCAACGGTCTATCGCAAGGTGATGCCCAGCCAGATTGCAACGGCGTTTGTGGCGGAGAAAGCCTCTATGGTGATGTGAATAGCAATCTATTGTATGATTACGGCGATGTTTCCATGTACATTAATGGCATCCTGGATGGTACGCTTCCTAGCAATAATTGTACGGAACTAACGGGTGATGATCAAATTGACCTAGAAGATCCAGTGTGGTTGAATGACTGCATTCTGGTAGAAAATAATACTGACGGGCACACTTCCCACGCGCACTCTTGCCAGCTACCCACCATTGGTATTGACAACCCAAACCAATCAGTTAGTCTTTCCTTGGTAGGCCATAATGAAGAGGAGCAATACGTAACGGTGGCCCTACAAAACCCGGGTGCTGAAATAGTGGCTACGCATTTGAGCCTCAGCGGAGCTGTAGTCAGTAATGTCGAGTTAGTCACCCCTGATGATAACCTGGACGCGGAGGTTTTTTACCGGCCAGATGGGCAAATTATCGTGTTCTCCTATGGCTTTGACAGTCCTACTCGCTTTAATAATTTTGAGCCTTTCCTTAGGGTATCCTACTCTAGTATGGGCGAGGAGGGGATTTGTTTAGACGAAGTGCACACCACTATTAATAGTCGACTAGAGCGGATTGAGAACCTACTGGGAACGGTGACTTGTACCAGCCAGATCATCCCCTGTGGTGGAGACGTAGCTATAGATTCGGATGGCGATGGTGTTTGCGATAGCGATGACCTCTGCCAGGGATCTGACGATAGTGTAGATAGTGACGAGGACGGCATACCCGATGGTTGTGACAACTGTATTGGTGTGGATGATTCGGATGGGGATGGGGTTTGTGATGACGAAGATATCTGCCAGGGAGCAGACGACGCGCTATTCTGTGATTCCCTGGTGTTGACCATCTTGTTAGATAACTATGCGGTGGAAACTTCCATTTTGATTACCAATTTCGCGGGTGATATCGTCTGGCAAGTAGGTGGCTTTGGAGGAGCGGATAATGGTGAACTGAAGGAGTATGGCTTCTGCCTCCCCGGCAATGACTATGACTTTACCATCTTCGACAGCTTTGGAGATGGCATTTGCTGTGGGTACGGAGAGGGCTATTATGAACTCAAACGGGTAGAAGATGATGCGATCCTTGCCTCGGGAGGCGAATTCGATAGTGAAGAAACCACCAGCTTTACGATTACGACTACCGCTGAGGATGCAGACGAAGACGGTGTCTGTGACCTAGCCGACCAATGCCCTGGTCAGGATGATAGCCTGGATGAGGATGAAGACAGTGTACCCGATGGTTGTGATGTCTGCCCTGGTGGTGATGATACGGTCGATCTGAACATGAATGGTGTACCCGACGCCTGTGAAGGAGGCTGTGCTCCGGAGGGGAGTACGACCATTGTCTTGACGCCGGAACCAGTTGGTGGCGTATACGATTCTGGTCAGGAGGTAGAGGTCTGTGTAACGGTGAATATATGGGAAGGTAATGCAGCTGGTACCATTGAATGGTTACACGCTCTGACCTTCAATTTTGGTGATGGTTGGGACGCGAATTCTATTAATCCGGCACCACCGGTTTCTTGCAGTGGAGACGGCGTTTGGGACTGGTATAATAGTTGGGTTGGTTGTAACACTGGGTTGACTTTTGGCCCTGGTTTTGCTTATGATTCCGACAATGGAGTAGCCTGTGGCGGTGCCGCCAATGATGGTGATCCCGGAAATAATTGGGGGGATGGTTTCGGTGGATGTTCTAGTATACCGGCCCCGGGCTCTCCTGTTACCTTCTGCTTTGATATTACGGTAGCCAACTGTGGCTCTGATATAGGAACCAGTGATTTAGGTATTGAAGTATCCCTCTGGTCCGATGGAGACAGTGGTAGTTGGACCCAAACGGGCTGTAATTCGGGACAAGTCTTTCAGGTGGACGCTACTGGCAACTGCTGTGAAGATAGTGACGAAGACGGCATCTGCGACGAAGAAGATATTTGCCCCGGCGGGAATGACCTAGCGGATGCCGACGAAGATGGTATTCCGGATGACTGTGATGAATGCCCAAACAGCGCCACCGGTGATACTGATGGTGACGGCGTTTGTGACGATGAAGATGTCTGCCCCTGTTGTGATGACTTGGCGGATGCGGATGATGATGGCATTCCTGACGGTTGCGATATCTGCCCCAACAGTGCCACCGACGATAGTGATGGAGACGGTGTCTGTGATGATGAAGATGTCTGCCTGGGTAGTGATGACAATGTAGATGCCGACGAAGACGGTATCCCTGACGGCTGTGACGACTGCCCGAACAGCTCTACTGGCGATAGTGATGGTGATGGTGTTTGTGATGATCTGGATATTTGCCCGGGTAGTGATGATGCTGCTGACGCGGATGAGGATGGTGTTCCCGATGGTTGTGATGAATGCCCAAATAGTGCCACTGGCGATAGCGATGGTGATGGTGTCTGCGATGATCTGGATGCCTGCCCAGGCAGCGATGATACGGCGGATGCGGATGAAGATGGTGTCCCCGACGGCTGTGATGATTGTCCGAACAGCGCCACTGGTGACAGCGATGGAGACGGCGTATGTGATGATTTAGATGCTTGCCCTGGCAGCAATGATGCAGTCGATGCGGACGAGGATGGTATTCCTGATGGTTGCGATGACTGTCCGAATAGCGCTACTGGCGATAGTGATGGTGATGGCATCTGTGATGATCTGGATATCTGCCCAGGTAGCGATGATACGGCTGATACGGATGAAGATGGTGTTCCTGATGGCTGTGATGATTGCCCGAATAGCGCCACTGGCGATAGCGATGGCGATGGCGTATGTGATGATCTAGACATCTGCCCTGGTAGTGACGACAACATCGACAGTGACGGTGATGGCGTACCAAACGGTTGTGACACCTGCCCGGGAAGTAGCAGCGATGACAGTGACGGCGACGGCGTATGTGATGATGCCGATATCTGTCCTGGCAGTGATGATACTGTTGACGCTGATGCAGATGGTATTCCTGATGGCTGTGATGACTGTCCGAACAGCGCTACTGGTGATAGCGATGGTGATGGTGTATGTGATGACTTGGATGCTTGCCCCGGCAGCGATGATACAGCTGATGCGGATGCGGATGGTATCCCAGATGGTTGTGATGACTGCCCGAACAGCTCCACCGGCGATAGTGATGGCGATGGCATTTGTGATGATCTAGATATCTGCCCGGGCAGCGATGACGCTGCTGACGCTGATGCAGACGGCGTACCCGATGGCTGTGATGACTGCCCAAATAGCGCTACCGGTGATAGTGATGGTGACGGTGTTTGTGATGATCTAGACATCTGCCCTGGTAGTGATGATACCGCTGATGCGGACGAAGACGGAGTGCCCGATGGCTGTGATGACTGCCCAAACAGTGCTACGGGTGACAGTGATGGTGACGGTGTTTGTGATGACCTAGATGTCTGCCCAGGCAACGATGACACGGCTGATGCGGACGAAGATGGCATCCCAGACGGCTGTGACCTTTGCCCGAACAGCCCCACGGGTGATAGCGATGATGATGGCGTTTGTGACGATGAAGATATCTGCCCCGGCAGCAATGATTTGGCGGATGCCGACGGAGATGGTGTTCCCGATGGTTGTGACGAATGTCCGAATAGCGCCAATGGCGATAGCGACGGCGATGGCGTTTGTGATGACGTTGATATTTGCCCCGGTGAAGACGATCTGGCGGATCTAGATGGAGATGGAGTGCCTGATGGCTGCGACGACTGTCCGAACAGCGCTACTGGCGATAGCGATGAAGATGGTATCTGTGATGATGCCGATAGCTGTCCCGGTAGCGATGACCTAGTCGATACAGATAGTGACGGAGTTCCTGATGGCTGTGATCTCTGCCCTGGATTCGACGATGACGAAGATATGGATGAAGATGGTATTCCCGACGGTTGTGACGATACGATTGATGACCAGGACGATGAGGAGGTAGCAGACCTTTTTGAAATCAATCAACTCTACCCGAATCCAACGACTGGAATGCTCAACCTGGTCCTTTCTTCTGAGGCAACAGGGACTGTTTTGATCTACGATGTATACGGCCGGGTTTTAGCACAATATGACCTTAGTCAAACTAAGCGACTGGAATTGTACACCAACTCTTTGGTAGCTGGAACCTATATGTTAGTGGTCAGAAGTGGACAAGAAGAACTGGCTAGTCGACGATTTGTAAAACTCGCTTACTAATAATGAACTGATTTAAATTTTTGTGGTGCTGATGAGCCTGAGATCTTGTAGGTTCTGGCAAAGAGGCTTTCCGAATGCATACCTGCCCGCCGTACAAGACTTTGGCAGGCGGGGAAGGTATGCACTCGGAAAAACGCTGAAGCCAGGTTCTGTAAGGGCTTGAGGCGCAATCCATTAAAAAAGTTTAAATCAGTTCAAACTATAAAAACGACTGATAACATTTATTGCAACCCAATATTCAAAAAAAACTAAGCAGCCCATGAAGGGATCCCAGACATTGGCCGGATATGATATGGTATTGACCCTATCCGAAAACACAATTAATTATCAGTTCAAGCAACTGCACAAGCTGAATATCATCCACAAAAAGTGGGCGGTGCTCGCCGAACAGATCACGGACGGGGATAAAGACATGTTTTACATCACCGATTCCGACGCTTCTTATAATGCCAAACTGAATCGTTGGATTGATTTGCAAGGTCAGATCGCCCAGGCCAAAGAAGACAACAAATGGACCGAAGTTGGTAAGCTCAACGCAGCACTGGAGGAGGAAAAGGTGAATTTTAAATTTGGTTGGAAGGCCTCTTTGCTAGCGCCGAAAATAAACATCCTTGAAAAGGATCGCAATAGCCTAACGCTGCAAATCATCTTCAAAAGTGGCCAGCTTTACGATCGTCCCGGGGTACTATCTCGGGTGAACATAATTGATCTGAAGAATGCCATTTACGCTTTTCAAGTGCCGATTGGTCAGCTTAAGATCGACAAAGAAGCTATGATCCTGGACGCCGGAGAGCAGGTGACCAAAATCATCCGCGAAAGTGGCCTGAGCGAGCAAGATTTTACGATAGAAAGCCTGTTCTTGAATTTCAGCGACGCCAATATTTCAAACTTCGACCGAACTAAAAGCTCCTTTCCTGCTGAAGCCACCACTCCGCTGCAACGCGCGGTCGAGAACTACTTTAATCTCATCCTCAAGGATAGTGAAAATCCGTACATCTTAGGGTACGGCCTACGGCGCAAAAGAATCAAGGCTTCTGATAAGGCGATGTTTCAACCCAGCTCTTTAGGATTTACCACTTCCTACAGTAATCACGCGAATAAGAAAGGGCAATTCAGTGGCTTGAATTACTTGATGATGCTCAACGATACGGCCCCGCCCACCGATCCGAATGCCGGTATTTTACCGCAAAGCCTAATCGAATTCAGCCAGGATACGACGAGCACCACCGATGGGGTATTTGCCCTACAGTACGATCACTTCAAGACTTACATTGCATCGATCGATAGCTACATACAAAAGACCTTCTCTGATCTCGAGGGCGTGACGGTCACCTCCCCCTTCAATAACGGTAGCATGAAGGCTGAGAAACACGATAAACACATTGATGATACTATCGATTCCGTATACACGGTCACTCGCGAGGGAATTACAAGCAGTACCTCTTCGAGTATTACGATCCGCTACAAAATTGAAGTGGCCATCACAGTAAAGATCATAGCCTGGGTGCTTGAGATGGGAGAACAGAAGCTATCTACCGCAGGGCCCTACACCAAGGGAGACGTGGACAAACCTGGTGCCCCCGGCTATCTGGATTTTACTGTCAAAGCTGGAAAAACAGGTCGGTTTTCTCTGGAACATACCCTAACCTCACCGACGATCGGATTTGACAAAAATCCCAACCTGTTTGAGGGCGACTTTTTGAAAGTTTTTCTGAATATCGTCCTGCTCGTTTTTACCTGGTACATTTCGGTGATCCAGGGAATCATTACGCAAATAGCCGTGGATCTGGGGAAAGAGAGCGTTACCAGCAATAGTGCTTTGATTGAAAAATTGAACGATCTCGACGTGCTCAACCAGTCGAATAAAATCATCCTGCCGCTGGGTAAGATTTACACGTTCAAAAATTTAAAGTACCGCTCCGAGCAGGATGTCGTCTCCTACGATATTGCTTACGCACCAGTCGTTGAACAATAAAACCCTACACCATGCAAGCAAACGCACAATTCAGAATTTCCCGAGAAGATAAGGTCCGGGTAGACTACTACAGCGAACTCATGAACAATTATTTTCCGGAATCGGCCATAGCAGCAGGTGAAGATCTTCGTTCCTTAATGGTGGCGGAGGACCAACCGATGCTTTTTTATTTAACTAAGGAAAAACGCCTCAAAGCACTGCTGAGAAGTGAAGGTTCTGTCTCGGGCTGGATCGAATTGCTGTTTTCCGAGAAAGAAGTAGCCTCCTTTGAACTGGAATACAACATTGACGAAAATTATTTTCAAATTGCTAAAGTAGAAGATAACAAAGTCTGGATTTCGCAGGAGATACCACTGGCTACTACCCAATTCGAGACCCTGGATAAAAGCATTTCATGGAACAGCCTCGGGGCGGATACCGCTGAAGAGAAAATCAACCGTGTTTCCATCGGTATCGAGCACGTACTTTTCGCCACCACCACCCCCAAAGATGATGCTGTTTACTATGTGACCCTGCTCGACGAAATGGAGCCCGCGCGCTACACCCTGGCCGAACACGGACAAAAAATCGTCCAGTTCGAGCTGGGCCAGTTCCTTTACAATAACGGCGTTTTCCTCTTGTACGAGATGGTCGGAGAGCACTCTTTGTTCTTTCAGTCTCTACCGGACGCCGAGTACGATAAGACCACTAAGTCTCGTTTCGAGACTGGTGAATTTATCCACTGCTTCACCCTCTTGAAAGAACAGAGTGGCAACGACATCATCTACGCGGCGGGTCAGCAAATTCACGAATTCAGCACCATCGAAGGTGAGCAGAATTTTGCCGTTACTAAGCTACCCGCTAAGCTAAAGCCCATCAAAAAGATCCGAGCGGCACGGCACGGAGACGAACGTAGTGTGTGGGCGCTGGACAGCGACGGGCTGCATTACCAGACCAATCATTTCTTTGAGCAAGCAGCACAACGCTTTACTACTGGCCGGTGGACACTGCCCATTCTGATGGCCAAGGATGCCGATCAGTTCACCTGTCTGAAGGGGAAAGGCATTCGCAACCAACTGTATTCCATTAATACCAAACACGGCAGCGAGCTGACCTTGCTGTGGCAGGATGCCGTTACCACCCTTTGGAATAGCCAAAAAGTGAGTGTCAAAGCCGCAGACAGTCTGAAGGAAATTGAATGTTACACGGCTCACGTTCGCTTCAAGACGGCGGCCGTCAGCAAAACATTCTCGGGAGCACAGGTCAGGCTCAGGGCAGATTCCAATTTATTCGTTTACGTGAATAGCGAAAGCTACCACATCGGACCGGAGCGGGAAGCCACCATTCGCCTGGGAATGGTACCGGAGTTTACTATCATCGTGCCGGTTACTGATCTCGCTTCCGCGGATATTTTCCTGAATGCTGATTTTCTCGAAAAAGAAGAAATGATAAGCCTGACGGGCAAGGTTTTCGCACGCTTGGAGAGCAGAATAGATAAGTCAGATGGTCTGGACCAATTGACTAAACCGGACGGCAGCAGCCTGGTACCCGCAGGAGCAGATCCGGACACCCTGCAAGGCGCTGCCGAGGGTATTCAGCAGATGTTCTCTCTGGCCAATACTATGCAGGGTGAAGATCACGCTAGCTCCGGAAAGTCGTCCTTTTCGCTCCAAGGTGCAGGCGCAACTAACACGCGTACAGTTGCGGTTGGCTTACGGGGTGCGCTCCCACAGCACGGGATAACCCTGGGGGATTTTCTGCACGCTATCTGGGATACGGCAGTAAATGCGGTGGAATTTGTGGTAGAAAAAATAAAGGAGGGCATTCAGTTTGTGATCAAGATCGGCGAAGAAATCTTTGCTTGGGTCGTCAAGACCTTCCGGGAAATCGGCAGTTTTATCCAGAAGATTTTTGATGCAATCAAGGTTTTTTTTAAGGATCTGTTTGAATTTTTGGCCTTCCTCTTCGATTGGGATTCCATCTTAGCCACCAAGAATGCCTTTAAGGATTTTGCGAATAACGCCATTCTGAGTTTGCGAGGGGAAATCAAGCACATTAAGAAATTCATTGACGATACTCTAGAGAAGGAGATAGCTAAGTTTTCGCCGGAACTGGTTGAGGTGCCGGAGAATCTATCCGTAGTAGACCCTACCGCACCGGGAGAAAATCAGGATGCGGACCCCCGGGCCAATTGGTTGAATTCTAAAAAAGATATCATCAGTGGCGGCAAACAGCGATCACTGGCCGACCAGATTCCCAAGGATTTTACCTCCGTTATCGAGTCGTTTTTTCAAGAGATGAAGGCAATTCTGGAAAAATCCGGAGCAGGGTTCCAGCTACAGATGGACATCATTTTCACTGGGTTTAAGCGAGTAATTTTCGGAGAGATGACCTTCGTCGATTTTCTAAAGTTGCTGATGCAAAAACTGGCGGGACTGAGTTTGTTTCTCGTTAAACAGTTGATGGACGTTATTCTGGTTTCTCTGGAAAAACTCATCGAAGTGGCTCTGGTTGGGCTCAACAAAGAGTGGCACATACCTCTGATTTCAGATTTGTACAAAGAAATAACCAAAGGAGATGCCCTGACTTTCATTGACGTAGTTTGCCTGTTCATTGCCATTCCCGCTACGGTCTTGTACAAGATTGGCGAAGGAAAAGCACCCTTCGAAAATTACCAGAGCAAAGAGGCCTTCGTAGCCTCCGGTAACACCATCTTTAAACTCAACCTCACTTAAACCCAAATCATGACTACCGAAGCAGATAACACCCTCAACGATGTAACCAAAGTCTTTACCTACAGTGGATTGGCCATTTCTGCGCTGGGTGTCTTATTCTACCCCGCCGAAGAAATTGCGGATGCTACCGAAGCCGAACTCGGGATTATTCCCACTATATCCAAGGTCTTATCCGGTCTAGGCTTGATTGGGACCTTATATTCCGTTGGCTTGTTGTATAATGAGCATGTCAAGCTGCCACTGTTAGTAAAATGGATATTTGTACCCTTGCTTATCCTTGACGTCCTCTTAGTGGTTCTGCTACTCTCCTTAAATGCATTTGGCCCCGAAAAACTTTCGGTGGCCGGAAAATTCGTTCTAAAATACGTTAAGCCTGCTATTTGTTCACTGGGAGCTGTTGGCATGATCATTGGCATGGCGGTACTGCCCAAACAACTCTTGAAGGTATCCTACGCCGGAGATGTTGTCCACTATCTGCCTGCCGCACTCAATTACCCCCCCATTAACAAGCATCCGTTTTATGTAATCGTAGTCGCCGTACGTACTGGTGGGTTGATTACTTCAACTGCTGCGGGTTTTATCGAAGCAGCTACCGAAGGCCAGGAAGAATAGAGCCTAGGTAAAGAAGAGTTTGTGTGACCTTATAGAGAAGTTTTCGGAGATCTCCAAGATCTCCGAAAACTTGTTTGTTTATTGTAGTAGCTGTTTAATACGGGTATACTCCCCACGATTCGTCGCCTGACCACGGCAGCCCATTGCCCTAGCCTTTGAATCAATTGCTTCTACACGGTTACCGGGGTTAGGGTGAGTGTACATAAACTCTGGCGGGCGGCTACCACCAGATCCTTCCATCTTCCGGAAGAAGCCGGCGGCTCCAGCGGCGTTGTAGCTGGTTCCACAGAGGTATTCTACAGAGTAAGCATCAGCCTCCGTCTCGTGTTCTCGACTAAAGTTGAGGCTCGCCAAACCCAACGCAATTTGCTCAATCATGCCTGGATTGGATCTTCCGGTGACCACGCTGAGTAGTACTTGCAGACCGTAGGCTTTGGTCATTTGCTGAGTACTATGGCGCTGGGCAGAGTGGGCAATTTCGTGCCCCATTACACCCGCTAATTCATCTTCCGAATCCAGAAACTTAATCAAGCCCGTATAAACATAGATGTACCCACCGGGGGTAGCAAAGGCATTGAGGGTCTCCGGATCGTCAATGATTTTAACCTCCCAGGCAAATTCATCTCGGTAAGCTACTTTTCCAGAATTAAGAATCGTGCTCGTAAGATTACGGATGTAACGGTAAACTTCTTCGTTTCCCCGTTCTGGCAAAATAGGAAATTCCGCCGGGTTACTATTAATCTCCTGGCTCACCTGACGGCCCAGTTCAATATCTTGTTGGACCGAAAATAGGTTTAGACCACCCGTAGAGCTACAACTGATCATAAATACGGAAAGTACGAGGGTGCCTACAATAAGAATGCTGAGTATACGCATGGATGTTGATAGTTTTTGTAAGAGTCGATTATGTAACGATAGTGAAATCCAAATGTGTGGGCAGGGCCTGTTAAAAAAAAGATAACGAAATAGAAATTTTGGCTAGTGCCGTTAAACTATAGTTAAAGACGGGTGGTAATCTTTACCGGCCAGGGTATCTTTTTCGTTGTTTATGCGTCCACAAGGCGAAGATAAATCTTAATTTTGGCCTTGAATTCAGAGCTAATAAATTCATTTCCCGTTATGATGTATCGTAAAACACTTTCACTTCTTTTTGCTGCGCTGTTCTTTTTCAGCTTAGATGCTAACGCGCAAAAGATTGCCTTCGTTGATGTACAAGAGATTCTTGAGAATATCGCCGAATACCAGGAAGCACAAGCGGAATTAGACCGTATGGCCAACCAGTGGCGCCAAGAAATTGCCCAAGAATACGATGTTATTAAGGGTATGTACAACCGTTACCAGGCTGAGCAAGTCCTTCTAAGCGAGGATGCTCGTAATCAGCGGGAAGATGAGATCATGAATAAGGAAAAAGAGGTGCGAGATATGCAGCGTGACCGTTTTGGCCCGGAAGGCCAGTTGTTTAAGCGCCGCCAGGAGTTGGTACAACCGATCCAGGAGCGCGTTTACTCAGCCATTGAGGCTTACGCTAATGAGCGCGGATACGATTTCATTTTCGATCGTTCCAGTGATTCCGGCATGATTTTCACGAATCCACAGTACAATAAGACGGAGGAGATTCTCCGCCGCTTATAAAATATTCCCTCGGGGCGGAAAAAAACGTAAATTTGCCCGCCTTTGAGGGTGTTACCAACATTTGAGAGTTTACACAAAAATCGCTAGACAATGAAGAATGTAATGAAGATAAGCGCCTTGGCCCTGGCTCTATTTGCCTTTGCTTTTAGCGCGCAGGCCCAGCAATCGTTCGCTTACGTTGATGCACAGGGCATCCTTGCCGAACTCCCTGTTGTGAAGCAGGCTGAAGCTAACCTGGAAGCCTTTCAAGCCCAGCTTGAGAAGCGTTTGACCGCTAGTATTGAGCAGTTCCAGAAAGATGTAGCTGACTTTCAGCAGAAAGTAGAGCAAGGACTATTGTCTCCAATTCAGCAACAAGAAGAGCAGGCCGCTTTGGAGAAGCGCCAGCAAGAATTGGCTGCTGAAGAGCAGGGTATGGTACAGCAAATTCAGGAAAAACGTACCGAGCTGCTACAACCTATTTATGACGGTTTGAACGATGCCATCAAAGCAGTAGCTGATGAGCAAGGTTTCACCTTCATTTTTGATAAAGGTGTACTGCTTTACGGTGAGGAAACCATGGACGTTAGTGAGGCGGTAAAGGCTAAGATCAACATCTAAGCCGGATGTCCGGAAATAACAGTCCGATTGGAGTTTTTGACTCCGGCATTGGCGGCCTCTCGGTCGCCAATGCTATTTATGGGCTATTGCCCCAGGAAAGTATCCATTATTATGCGGATACGGGGCGAGTCCCTTATGGCCCACGGCCAAAATCTGAGATCCTCCAATTCTCCCGAGAGATCACCCAGTTTCTTTTAGATCAAGGCTGCAAGATGATTGTGGTGGCGTGCAATACAGCCACTGCGGCAGGATTAGAGCAGTTGCGGGAGGAGTGGCCAGCCGTGCCCTTCGTGGGGATGGAGCCGGCCGTTAAGCCCGCCGCCCAAGCCACCCAAACCGGGAAAGTGGGCGTGATGGCTACCCTATCCACTATCCAAAGTGAACGCTACGCACAATTGATGCACCGCTATGCTGCCGAGGTAGAGGTATTGGAAAACCCCTGTATAGGTCTGGTACCACTTATTGAGCAGGGCCGCCTGGCGGATGAGCAGACCAAACAACTCCTGGTGGCTATCGTCCAGCCCATGCTGCAGCAAGACGTAGATACGCTGGTGCTTGGGTGTACGCATTATCCCTTTATTCTACCCTTGTTAGAGGAGCTGGTGGGCCCAGAATGCCAACTTGTTGACCCCGCACCCGCGGTTGCGCGTCAAGTGGCACGGCAACTGGAAGAACACCAATTGGCAGCGACCTCCACCCAACAACCAGACTACCATTTCTTTGCCTCCGGGCCGGTTGCTGATTTAGAAACCTTCACATCTATTCCTTTCCAAAGTCAGATGCTACGTCCCTTCGGGATTGATGAAAATCGCGATATACGCTGATAAAAATCAGATAGTTTGCGCCCATAGAAGCTGAGATTAGTGTCAAGATCGAACTATTGATCTGCATTATATACCCAGCACACTATGTTTACTAACCTATCCTTCAGCGGAAACGAAATATTCCTGGGACTCGCGTTGATCGCGCTCATGATCATTGGTGTTATCATTATTGGCCGCTACCGTTTAGCCCGCCTTTCTGAGCAGAATTTGGGCAAGCTGCACGCAAATGATAGCAAGCGCTCAAGTATTACTAGTCGAAACAAATATCCTGAGGTAGATGTGCTACACAATACGGGGGTATTCTGGAAGTTTGGACTGGTTACGGTACTTGCCATCGCATGAGATAATGGTATCCAAGGTACGGCAGTAGTCCGCTTCGTAGTCATCGAAGAGGGTGCGATTGAAAGCGGCGAGATCTTGCGAGACATCGGTGGTGACTGTGGTAAAGAAGCACTGCGAGTAGTGAATCTCATGAATGAAATGCCCGAGCGCTGGGTTCCTGGTAAACAGCGCGGACGCAAAGTACCCGTTTACTTCAACTTGCCGGTCAAGTTTGTCCTCAAGGTAGATCCTTGATGTGCAGGCATTAAATCTAATAGCTGAGTCTTCAGCAAATAGCCATGGCCCGGAAGGACTCCGGACCATGGCTCGTTTTATTTCGCAGTAAAATACCGCCCTACTACAAATCCGCCCGTGCCACGCCCAATACTTGCATATTCCGAGTACTCTCCACAAATAATACGAGATGTAAATCAGACTTAGCTTGTGCTACTTCCGACTCCAAGCTAATGGTACTTTGACCCTCCATCTGAGTGGGAGAGACCGTTGTGAGCTGGCGTACCACATTCGTGTGGGCCAAATGGCGCCCCCGGTTTTCACCTCTGGGAACCTCATTCTCTACCGCTGCCTGTACGACCGCAACTTGTAAAACGGCATCCTCGGGAAGCGTGGACAATTGATAATCGACGGTGATCTCGTTTTCCTTTGTCCAAGTGGTGTTACCCTCTATTTGTAGTTGTGGAGCTTTAGTCCTCGCGCTTTGGATAGCTGATCGTAGTTCTCGCTCTCGTGAACCAATGTGTCCCGTTCGGCCATTGACGACCGCCTGTGGGGTATAAACGCCCCGATCATTCAAATGCCGGGCGTAATCCCGTTGCCGGTCGGAAAAGGCAGACTGGCTGTAGGGATCGCGCCAACCGAGGCGATTCCAATAATCCACATGATAAGACAAAGTGATGATGGCGGCATCACCGGATTGGGCATCCGTATCTAAGGCTTGCAGTACCCGATCAGCGGGTGGACAGCTAGAGCACCCTTGGGAGGTAAATAGCTCCACTAGTACCGGATGTTCCACCGTCTGAATTGGCGCAGATTCGCTCGCTAAAGCTTGTGAAGTTTCTTCTGGCGCAAAGCTGCACATGATGAAAAATACACTCAATGCAAACAATGCTGGGAAACGGAGATGACTAGGCCTTGACATAACTTTAAGACTTTGGTGTCGTAAAAAAACGCTTTTAGTACTTGTGCCGTTAAGCAAAGCCCTGTACATTTGGCGACATATGAATCAACTGGCCCAAAATACTCCGTTTTTTGTGAGCCGTCGCCGCCGCGAGCGCCGTCGCCCTTAGGGGCGTCTTGATGTCATATTATCCCTTCTGGTGGGTATCGTATTAGCCCACTTCTTCCATTAAGTGTTTTCCTACTGTCGGATTAGAGCATGGTTTGGGTACTGTGGTACTCAATTGTTGAACCTTCTTAATGTTATTCTCAATGGACATTATCATTCGCGTAGCGGAGGCTAGCGATATTCGATACGCAGAAGCCATCTGCGACTTGATCAAAGAATCTGCCAAGGCACGGGGCACCGGTATTGCCGAGCGCCAACCAGAATATATCCGGACCAAGATCGCTAATGGCAATGCCGTCTTGGCCTTGCAGGGCGATACCCTGGCCGGTTTCTGCTACGTCGAGCACGTAACGATGTGGATGGAGGGTAATGAACACCTCACCACTGACCCGCTCCTGAGAATTGGTAAGAAAGGCTTCAATATCGCGCATTACAGGATCCAGGAATTGGCCTTCGTGCACCATCATACCGTACCAATTGCCTAGCTGCTCTTTCCAATAGAGCTGCCATTTCCCCAGGGTATGCTTCTCCAACAGGTGATGCGCTTTGAGGATGAGTA
>JBCBWU010000123.1:0-22285 GCA_039816955.1 Bacteroidota bacterium | reverse complement strand
AAGGGCTATTCGCTATTAAAATACGAGAATGTAAATCTAAGTCCATTGGACAAAGGAATCATCATTTAGTTCGGAGAATTTCTATCCCTGCGGTATTGATAAAAACCTCTTTATTGAAACCAACCGATCATAATCGTTAAATAGAGAGTAGTCGATACTCCACTTTCCTTCGTCTAGAGTTTTATACTTGAGTGCACTATCAACGTAACTTGTTTGTTCATTCGGTGAAACACTTAACTAAATCAATCAAATGAAGCTATTCATGAAAACCAATCTCAAACTGTTCTTTCTGGTGTTTGTTGCTTTGCCCATGCTCAGCAGCACCTTACACGCGCAGCTCCCTGACTTAATCGACCGCGAAGTTTTCTTTGGCGACCCGGAAGTAACCGGCGCGCAGCTCTCACCCGACGGTAAGTACATGTCCTTCATCAAGCCCTATATGGATACCCGTAATGTGTGGGTAAAGGAGATTGCTGCGCCATTTGAGGATGCTCGCCCCCTCACTGACAATACTGACCGACCAGTAGCCGGTTATTTCTGGTCGCGTGATGGCAAATATCTGCTCTACGTGAAAGATCAGGGCGGAGATGAAAACTACAATATTTACGCACTTGACCCACAATCACCCAGTGCGGAAGGCAGTACCGTCCCCGAAGCCAGAAAACTGACTGATCGTGAAGGGGTTAGAGCTATTATTTATGCCGTACCCGAAAGTGATCCAGACCTGATGTATGTTGGCCTTAACGATCGCGACCCCGCTTGGCACGACCTTTACAAATTGCGTATATCAAGCGGAGAACTTGAGCTATTACGTGAAAATAAGGATCGGTTTACCGGCTGGATTTTCGACAACGACGACCAGCTTCGCCTAGCTACTCGCTCTGCTGACAATGGCGACACGGAAGTGCTGCGAGTAGACGACGATGGCTTCACCCAAATTTACAGCTGTGATGTACTCGAAACCTGCGCCCCAGTTCGTTTTCACAAAGACAATGAGCGCTTCTACATGCAGAGTAATAAGGGAGATGATCAAAACTTGATTGCCCTGTTTTTGATGGACCCTAAGAGTGAGAAAATTGAAATGGTGGAGCAAGACCCCGAAGGACGCGTTGATTTTGGCGGTGCCTTTTTCTCCGATGTCTCTAAGGAGTTGATTGGCACCAGCTACACCGATGATCGGCGCCGTCGCTACTGGAAGGAAAAAGATATTGCCGAAGACTATCAATGGTTGCAGGACCAGCTTCCTGGTAAAACTATTGGCTTTGGTTCTTCTACCACCGACGAAAACTTCTGGCTCATTGCCGCCTACGGTGACACTGATCCCGGAGCGACTTACCTCTATGACCGGAAAGGTAACACCTTGGAATTCCAATACCGCGGCCGACCTGAAATGCCTGTTGACGATCTGGCCGAGATGAAAGCAGTTCGCTACAAATCGAGCGACGGTTTGGAAATCCCGGCTTACCTGACCCTCCCAAAGGGTGTGGACGCTAAGAGTCTGCCTATCATCATCATGCCACACGGTGGACCTTGGGCACGCGACTATTGGGGCTACAATCCCTACCACCAGTTTTTAGCTAATCGTGGCTATGCCGTTTTGAGTCCGAACTTCCGTGGTTCAACTGGCTTTGGTAAAGCTTTCTTAGACGCCGGTAATGGTGAATGGGGAGAGCTCATGCAAGACGACCTGACGGCCGGTGCTGAATACCTTATTGAGGAGGGCATCGCTGACCCAGAACGTGTAGGAATCATGGGCGGATCGTACGGTGGCTATGCTACCCTGGCCGGACTTACCTTCACGCCTGAGGTCTACGCCGCGGGTGTTTCCATTGTTGGTCCTTCTAACCTGGAGACACTTTTGAACAGTATTCCACCTTACTGGGCATCCTTCTTGAAGGTCTTCCACACTCGTATGGCGGACCCCAATACCGAGGCCGGTCTGGCACAGATGAAAGCGCAATCTCCGCTCTATTCGGCTAACAAAATCCAGGCGCCGCTGATGGTGGTACAGGGTGCGAACGACCCACGGGTTAAGCAAGCAGAATCTGACCAAATTGTAGTGGCCATGCGAGAGCTGGGCTTACCCGTAGAGTACATTGTAGCCAAAGATGA
Source organism: Bacteroidota bacterium (assembly GCA_039816955.1). Lineage (GTDB taxonomy): Bacteria > Bacteroidota > Bacteroidia > Chitinophagales > Saprospiraceae > Lewinella. The sequence goes on along the minus strand of JBCBWU010000123.1, from coordinate 20,173 downwards.
AGGGCACGGTTTTGCCAAGCCGGTCAATAACATGGCCTTCCTGGCTGCGGCCGAAAAGTTCTTAGCTAATCACCTGGGTGGTCGTTACCAAGAAGATATGTCCGAAGACGTAGCCAAGAAATTGGAGGAACTCATTGTTGATATCAATACCGTTGAGCTGCCAGAGGGCATGGACGAGATCAGTATAAAATTTCCGCAAGTGGCTGCCGATCTTGAAGAAGTGGAGTACGCTTACGAAGGCTCGATCGCTATTGGAGAACAAACGATCCCCCTCAATACTACTCTTACCGTTACCGACGATGGAGATAAGTGGGTGGTGAATGAGGTTGCCCAAACGCCAATGGGTCCAGTGAGTGATATGGTTACCCTCAAAAAAGGGAGTTTGGAAATGATTAGCCGTGAGGTGAAGCAAGGCCCTGCAACCATTAATATGGATATCAGCTCGGACAAGATCACCGGCAGTATGGTAGTAAATGGCAACAATACACCGATCGACCAGGAATTGGAAGCGCCCCTTTTTGCTGATGGAGGTGGTGCCAGCCAAGTAATGGCTCAGCTCCCACTGAAAGAAGGGTACATGACCTACTTCCAGAACTATGACATGCAAAGCTTGAAGGTCAAAACCTTTAAACTAGAAGTAGCCGGCACCGAAGAGGTGACTGTACCTGCTGGTACTTTTACGGCCCACAAAGTGGAAGTTACTTCTGCCGAAGGTGAACCGGGTAGCCGCACCCTTTGGGTAGCCACTGATGGCACGCACCGGATGGTAAAGATGGAAGCCGTTATTCCTCAGATGAATGGCGCAGTGCTTACATCTGAATTGAAGTAAGAGCCGCCATAACTAAGTAGCGGTAGAAAACCATAGAGCTTGCTGGGGCCTTTTGTCGATTTACAAAAGCTCCGGCAAGCTCTATTTTAACGTGAACTTCGGATTTACCGTACTGATCATTGATGGTTTATGCTACCCGAAGCTCACCGTACTTAGAGGTGATTTTAAATGCCTTTCCGTTACTAGCTTCGTCTTCAAATAATTGCTTCTGAATGAAAGCACTGAGTGCGTCTACGCTTAGTAAGGAGGGGCTTGATGATCAAGTTTTTGACTCATTAATGATCCTGAACTGAATACAAAAGCACAGGATTCTTTTTCCCCTTTAATGCTACCTTTTCCATTACTCGCAGGTTCCAGTTAGCAGCATTTGTGGCTAGCCTATCCGCCAAGGAAGATGATATCAATATATCGACGCCAAACTCATTGCATTTGGCTTGAATTCGAGATGCCGTATTCAATACGTCCCCCGAAAATGATATGTCTCTTTTGATGATACCGATTTCTCCAACAACTACTTTTCCACAGTGCAGGCCTACTTTGAAGGATGGGACAAGCCCATATTTTTGGAGATAGTCTTTGGCCTTTGATTCCAGGTCTTTCTTTATTTCAAAGAAGGCGTCTACGCAAGTATTGTTATTGCTATCATCTCTTAGCGGCCAACTAATAATTACTTCGTCGCCGACATATTGGTAAATGTCTCCCCCGGTCCTCAATATGGCGGGAGTAATGTCTTGAAAAAAATCCTTCAAGAAATTGAAGTATTGTAACTCTTCTAATTGTTCAGCAATAGTGGTTGCAGATCTGATATCGAGGAACATAAATATTCTATCCTCTTTTTGGGGATGAAAATATTTTCCGGATAGAAAACGCACAAAATTACCTGGCCCATATTTGTCATTAATCTCGGTGGCCACTACCGTAATGATTCCAATAAATAGCCAGAACACATAGTTTTTCAGGTTTTCTGTACCCGTCAAATAATCTCCCACTTCGGCCAGCACTATAGAACTATAAAAAGGGGCTTGCAGATCGGTGGTGTTATAAACGAAAGAACCTAAGGAACTGATGACAATGAAGAGGCCAGAAACGCCCAAAACAGTTAAGGCGCTTGCTCTACTATAAGAATGGGCCCTTAGCCACAGTTTTACTTTTGGAAACAATAAAAACCCAGCTAGGACCCCGGCTATCAATAAAATCCAGGTACTCTTGAGAGAGACAATCAGCTTGAAGTTTCCTTGGCCAATACCGTAATTGTATACGACGATATATTCATACATCACTTGTATGGCCCCCAAAATCCACCAAAGAATACCTACCCTAATCGCAGAAACCAGCTTGTTTCGCACAATAGAATTGGCTAGCATATTCTTAGATTTTAAGTTGAGTTTACAGCTTGAGAAGTACAGGTAAATGCTCTTCCAATAGCAATTTGCCCCGTTTTAAGATACACTCTTTCTCGAGACTTGCTTTGCAAATACTCCTTTTCGATCATTGCCTTTAATGCTATAAATGGAAAATATCAAAAACAGCTTTGTACAGGGTGCCACAAAAAACCAAAGGCCTCCTGGTATAATCATGTGATTATCAATGCACTTTCGCTTTGGTTAGTACCGCTCAATTTGGTAAGTATATTGATAGTGGTAAGTAGGGGGAATACTTTTGGCTAAGTCATTAGTAAAAAACTAGACCATGAGTACAAATAAAATTGCCAATAGACTAGTAAACCTGCTTAGACAAGGCCAGTTCGAGACCGCTCAGAAAGAGCTTTTTCAACAAGATGCCATCAGCACTGAGCCGGAATCAGCAAATCTTCCTGAGACTAAGGGTTTAGACGCTATCTTACAGAAGGGGGCGCAATTCAGGGAAAGCGTTGAGAACTGGTACGGAATTACCGTGAGTGAGCCCGTGGTATCTGCTCAACATTTTGCGGTAGCCCTGACAGTGGATCTAGCGTTTAAAGGGCAAGCGCAATCCAGAATGGATGAGATCATCGTTTACCAAGTAGAGGATGGAAAGATTAAGCACGAACAGTTTTTTTATTAATTCTTGAACTTACATCAATCAGCCACGGCAAAGATATTTTGCCGTGGCTGATCAATAGGAATCATCCCGAGCTCCAGACGTGCTGAAAATCGGGATGATTCTTGCCTTTTAGTGAATAGATAGGCCTTTCAACTATAATCTATCCACCCAATCTCTGATCGCAATTCCCAAGTTGTGGGGTTCGTCTTCTTGTAGGAAATGTAAGCCACTGCCGACAATTTCGTGGGTAGAATTCGGCATCAAGGTGGTCCAAAATTCATAGTCAGCATCGCTGACATTGAACCCGGGATCGCCATGAGGCATGTATTTGGGAATCTCCGAGGTGGTCATAAATGCTTGTAGTTGCTCGAAGAACAGCTGCGCTTCTGGGGGATCGCCGCCAATTGGTACCTCTTGAGGCAACTGCCACATTATTTTACGGTCAGCTACATTCGTGTAAGGTTCGCGGTACTGATTCATTTCTTCTTCAGATAAATCACGTATGATCAGATCCGGCACCAATTGTTCCAAAATAAAGGCTTGATTGACCATTTGATCCCAACTACTTCCGGGGGTGTTATCTCCTTCTTCTCCAGTTCTAATGAATTGCTGAAACTGAGCGAAGTCAGGGGGGAAGACATCAAAGCTGGGCACCGGTGCCCAAAGCGTCTCGAAAAACGCCATTCCTTTTACCCGATCTGGGTTTTGACGAGCATATTCAAAGCCGACCGGACCACCCCAATCTTGGACCACCAAAATGACATTATCACCTAAGTCTAATCGGTCCAATTGCTTGACCGCCAAATCAGCAATGTTGCCAATAGAGTAGTCCATATCAGGCTTATCAGACTTGCCATGGCCGATTAGGTCGATGGCTACAATACGGCCCCTCTTTTGTAAGTGTGGCATCACATTCCGCCACAAATACGACCAGGTTGGCAGCCCATGGATAAACACAAAGGTGTACTCTCCGTCACCGGGCTCATCAATGTAGTGGAGCTGGTTACCCTCTACATTTAGAAACTTGGCTTCGTATTTCCAAGTAGCATCAATGGTGGAGGTGTCGATGCCTTCTACACAATTCGGACAATCACTTACCGTAGTGTCATCGTCATTGTCACAGGCAAAGACCGATAGTAAGCACAGTGCGAGCAGTGTGAAGAAAATATTTTTAACGTTCATTGTTTATAGTTTTTATTGGATGATTGGCGCAACCAGAAACATATCGATGTATGGTGCTGCGGCGGTTCGCAAGGGGAGTGCTTCTTTATAGTCAGCACGGTTCAGCGCATAGTCGCGCCCCTCTACCCCTTGGGTCCATTCTGAGAGAATAATTAGATTTGGATGATAGGTTCGATCTTCTACTCCTAGACTTTGTAGTTGAGCAATGGGTTGAAAACCAACCTTAGGATCGGCAGCGATGGGGCCTACTTTTTCAAAATACGTTTGCAGTTTGGGCGCATTGTTGGGATCCAGCCATAAAGCGGCAAATTCGTAGGTCTTCCCCTCGGTAAAAGTGTACGAGACATCTTGCTCTACCTGAAAATAGCCGGTGGTCAAGAAGCTTAAGGCATCGTTGCGGATATTGACAATCTTTAGAAAGTCTAGATCCTTTTCAAAAGCTCGTTTTTTTTCGAGACTTTCCCACTCAAAAAAGACCAACATTTGAGCGGGTGCGTTACCCAATTTTTGATCAATCAAGGCGAAACTACCAATAGGTCTTGCACCATAAATGGGAGCAAACTTGATAGCCTGAGAGAAATAATCTTCGCTGAATTGCTTTTCCTTACCCGGTTTTATCGTCAGCAAAGCCGTCTCAACGACGGTATTGGCTTTGAAGGTTATGGTCTGACTCTTCTGCGCTTGTACTAAGCTGCCAGTAAAAACGCTGAATGCCAATAAGAGAAAGAAAGAAGTTTTTGATGCTAGAAATTTCATGATGCCTTTTTTAAACGGTTTGGGAAATTAGTTGCTCGATTCCGGTGTAACTCATGGCATACACTTCCTTAATACCCGATTCGATTTGTGCAGCAGGCGCACCTTCCCGTAAGGTGTAGGTGACCTCCGTCAGTATTTGAGTACTACCTTCATTCTCGGAAACCGTAATAGCCGTAACCAGATCGTCAATGGGAAAGAATTGCTGCTCTGTAATGGCGTAAGTCAGCTTTCTTTCATCGTGATTTAGCACCAGAATGCGTTCTTTCAAATCACCTTTATCAGAAGAACAGGTTCTTTGCAAACCGCCATCGGCAGAGCTGGATAAGGTACAGGTATTGATAATAGGAGACCATTTGTCTACACCTCCTACTGCACCAATGATACCCCAAACTTCTGCGACTGGGGCGTTGATAGAAGTGACAATTTTTAGCTGTTGCATTGTATCAAACTTTAGTTAAATAATCTGATACAAATTTGCGGCGGGCAGCCCTCTTTTAGTTGCTCGTTTCGCTCAAGTGCTTTCTATTTTGGTTGCGGTAAACGGTAGGTGAGACACCAAAATAACTGGAGAAAACCGCAGAGAAGGTCGTAGGATCTTTAAAGCAACAATCGTAGGCGATATGGCTAATACTTTCTGAGGTAGAAGCTATTAGTTGTGCCGCTCGTTTAAGCCTTTCTTGTTTAATGTAGCGAGCAGGCGTTTCGTTAAAACAGCGCTTAAATGCTCGCTTAAAACTGGATAGGCTCATGTTGCAGATGAATGCCAATTCTTCGACATTGATATCATTGAATATGTTGTTTTCAACAATGGTCTGAAACTCTACTTCTTGGGAGTCAAAGAGGCCACCAAAAAATGTTTGGACAGAGTCGCAATACTGCGACTTCATCAGAATGAGAATGAGCTCTTTGAATTTAAGGACAGCCAGCTCATCATCAATCAAAGAAGGATTATCCAGATAGATAACGAGGTTATTGACATATTTTTCGATGAGTTCGTTGGCCACCTTTTTAGGCGTAGAACGTTGATTCGATTTATTGAGAAAGTCTACGATCTCTTTACTGTAGATAGACTTGATGATATCTCGATGAAAGTAAACGGCAATAGCCTCCGCCGCTTTCTCTGCTTCGGATTCGGGGAAGTAAGAGATATAATTACCACACTTCTTAAGGAGGGCTTCTTTCTCACCTACTTTATAAATACCGTTGGCCTCAATGATTTGATAACTTCCCTTGTTGATATAGAAGAAGCAAGAGTAGTCCTGCAAATTCGAGTTGTAGCGAGTTGGCAACGAGAATTCTGCCCTTTGAAAAAGTGGTTTGCCTTTATATGGAATCGTTACATCATTCATAGTAACCACAAAGCTTCTCTATTTTCCTCAGAACTTCTTTCTAAAAAAGTCCAAAGCCCTTGCTTAGCATGAACTATCGATCTTACTCGGATTATACTGAGGGTGTAGCTTGATCTGCTTGTACTCTTCATAACGGCTATATGCTATTGTGCACTCTCCTACTCTATCGCCTTTCTCACTACATAGTAGTTTTCATACTCCTTATTGATCTTGAAATCGTAGCGCTGGTATAATCCCAGGGGCCCTTTGAAATTCCCTTCGGATGATGATTCCTCTTTTTTGGGATACGCTTCCAGGTAATCAAAGTCGGTATCGGAATAATCCGCAATGATGGTGGCCAGAATCTTCTTAGCGATTCCTTGTCGTCGATAATCAGGGTGGATCAGAAAGCAAACAATTGAACAGACCTTATCCGTAGGGTTGTCCACATAATCATAGTCTCTAAGTAGTCGCTGATAGTTAGACCGGTTATTGGCATTACACCAACCAATCGGTTTATCGCCGTCAAAGACCAAGTAACCTCTTAGCTTATTTTCATTGATGAGTTCTATCACTGCAGCACGGCTCATTTCACGGGTGCAGGTCGGTATATCGCCGAGGAAGTGATAGTCGTAGCAATAGCATTTTGCTCGATCTGGATTATCCTGAAAAATGATATGATCAAAGAAAAACAAGTAATCGTCTTGCAACTCTTTGGTTAGTGGTTTTATCGCAATGTCCATTTGCTAGATCTTTTGGATTGTGATCGAGTGCATAAAAGTGAGTAAATATGTGGCACGACCGCGTAGCGCATGACTGTATTTCCAAACATAAAAGACAGTACGGCTTAATAAAGTTCCCGGAAAAACTGGGCAGTACTTGTCCCCTTCCCCTCCCCAAATTAGGCGCGAAAGCATTCTGAAAGTACTGGACCAGCGAATGATGGTGACATACAATACTTTTTCAGAATCAGGGCTCCAGATATAGTCTTCATCACCGCCAAAAAGTTGCTGTGGACAGTCAAATGATTTTGTAGCAAGAAATGCCGTTTTATTAATGGCAAAAGTCCAGCTTACTGGGTATTCATAAAAGTATCTTCAAAAGTCCTTACCCATTCCCCATTGATCAATTTCTCCCCGTATTCTTGAAAGCCCCCATCGGCAGTACTGCCAAAAAAGAACCGGGTCTCTTCATTTTTCCACACGATGAGTTGTCCATCCTTGTATTCTGCAGGATATCTAGCTGCACATTGCTTGGTCACCACCCCATTTTCATAAATTTTCGAGGTACCAATCCACTCCCCAACCAGGAAGTGGAGAAGTTCCATCTTTTCTTGCTTCAAGCTTTGGGAAAAGCCTGCATTACACAAAAATAGCAGCAGCAGAAAACAGCAACATTTTGAAGCTGGTAGACCTCTCATAGTTGGAGCATGTTTAGTATCAAGCAAAGGAAAACCATGCGCTATACGACCAGGTGTACAGAAATCATAACCTGCCTTATAGGTAATCTTCTAATTTGTCTCAATGATCAATGCTGGAATATCCAATGATTTGTAAAGCTGGTTATACGCATCCATCTCCGAGCTGATGATCGCGTCTCGCTCGTCTTTATAGACTTTCCAATCGTTTAGAAGATCATTAAGCCGCTCTTTGGCACCAGCAGTTACTTGTGGATCGGCTTGATCTATATAGTTTAGGAGTGCAATGAGTTGGGCATTGAGCTTGTTGTTGAAATTGATGACATCCTGGAAGGTCTTTTGCTTCGCCTGGATCAGATTCTCTTCCCAGCTATTGATGCGCTTCAGGAGTTCTTCTCCTTTCTCTAGCAGTGGATCGGCCTTTTCCTGTCCCTTTAAAAGACTGGCGTACTTGGACAGCTGCGACTTCGCAGAACGCATTTGGATGACTGACTCGTGCATTTCCCTTAAGGTGCCCTCAATTTGTACCAATAACGCTTGTTGTTCGGCAAAATATGCCGGCGTTGATTGAACCGCTGGATTCGGAAGAATAGTCGCAGTTGTTTCTACCGTTTCTTCCTCCAGCGTTAATCTTAAGGTATATTCGCCCGGTGCTACATTAGATCCGGAGTGTCCACCAAAGACAAAAACCTTATCGATGGCCGGAATAGCTTCTCGCTCAAAATCCCAGGTAAATCGATGGTAGCCTTTCTTAGAAGCCAAAACTTTAGGCCGCGATGGTCCACCGGGCCAAGACTTAAATCCTTCTGGCGCTTTATTGCTATAGGATCTGATCACCTCCGTGTCTTGCAAAATATCTAACCTCAACGCTAAAGTATCCGCATCCTGGTTCAAGTAGTAATCAATCGTTACACCACTAGGCGGATTGAGTCCTTGGCCTACCGCTCGGGAAGTGCCGCCGAAAATTCGATAGCTGTCCTTAGGAGGGAACAAGGCTACATTTTTCTCTTCTGTAGCCATGTTTTGCAGTACGCTCAAGTCATCCAAAATCCAGAATCCGCGGCCTGAAGTAGCGGCCACCAAATCATTGTCCTGGATAATCAAGTCATTAATCGGAACGACCGGTAAGTTTAGATCGAGGCGTTGCCAGAATGCCCCATCATCATTGGAAACGTATAAGCCGGTTTCAGTGCCCGCGTATAGTAGCCCTTCTCTTTTCTTATCCGCACGTACCACCCGAGCGAACCCATTGGGATCATCCAAGCCGTTGACAATCTTAGTCCAGGTTTCCCCGTAATTCTCAGTTTTGAAGACATGAGAACTAAGGTCTAGTGATTTGTAGCGCATGACTACTACGTACGCTACTGCGGGATTGTGTTCAGAGACATCAATGCTATTTATGATCCCATCTGCAATCCCCTCAGGTGTGATATTCTCCCAGGATGCTCCACCGTTTTTAGTCACGTGCAGTAAACCATCATCCGTGCCAGCATAGAGTACTCCTTCCTCATGCTGAGATTCCACCAAGGAGGTGATGGTATTGTAGTTCTCTCCTCCGGCAGCTTCGTTGGTGAAGGGACCTCCACCGGGGCCGTGTTTATCGGCTTCGTTTCTGGTTAAATCAGGACTTACTGTGGTCCAACTAATGCCTCCATCAGTAGTTTTGAACACGACGTTCCCGGCGTGATAAATGGTCTGTCTATTATGCGGAGAAGAAATGATCGGGGCATTCCAATTGTAACGGTACTTGGAATCCTCAGGCGCGATACTTAGCCCCAGTTCCGGGTACTCTTTGATGGACTTCTGCTCCCGGGATGACTTGGTCCATTTACTGATATTTCCTTGGTAGGTTCCACCGTAGACCGTCTCTGGATTGTCGGGATCAAAGGCGATAAATGCGCTTTCTCCTCCAGCAACCGAATACCAATCTTTCCAATCGATTCCCCCATCACTCGTACGGCTGGCAATACCGATGGCTGAGTTGTCTTGTTGTCCGCCGTATACATTGTAGGGTACCAGGTTGTCGGTGATAACCCGATAAAACTGAGCGGTGGCCTGGTTTTGCTGGGTGCTCCAACTTTTGCCACCATTAAAGGAAATATTGGCGCCTCCGTCGTTGGAGTTGATTAGATTGGTATTGTCATGCGGATTGATCCACAGATGGTGATTATCCCCGTGCGGGACCGGAATATTGGAAAAGCTCTTTCCGCCGTCGATGGACTTCATGACTGGAGCATTCAGAACGTATACTACATTCTCATTTTGCGGATCCGCAAAGATCTCCATGTAATACCAAGAGCGAGCGATATTCACTCGATTACTGTTGACTTGCGTCCAGCTGGTTCCAGCGTTATCAGAACGATAGACGCCCCCCTTTTTTCCTTCTGCTTCTATGACCGCAAAGACCCGTTGTGGATTTGCTCTGGAAACCGAAATGCCAGATTTACCGAATTCCTCTGGCAGGCCCGCTTTCATTGGCATCCAGGTATCACCACCATCTGTAGATTTGTACAAGCCAGAATCTTCTCCACCAGATTCCATGTACCAGGGGGAGCGACGGTGTTGCCACATGGAAGCGTATAAAATCCGAGGATTGCTCATGTCCATAGACAAGGAAGATGCTCCGGTGGTGGTATTTACAAATAGCATCCGTTCCCAGGTTTCGCCGCCGTCTCCGCTTCGGTAAATTCCTCTTTCCTCCGTAGGGGCATATTGCGCCCCTTGCGCCGCTACGTAAAGGATATCTGGATTAGTAGGGTGAATAATCACATCCGAGATATGGCGGGTTTTCTCCAAGCCTAGATGAGTCCAGGTTTTGCCAGCATCCATTGATTTATATACTCCATCTCCCATAGAGGTCATTACCCCACGGGCAGCATGCTCGCCCATGCCAACCACCACCATATTAGGATCACTTTCAGCTACCGCAATGGCTCCTACCGTTCCTGTTTTAAAAGATCCGTCAGAAATATTCTTCCAGGTAATTCCAGCGTCTGTGGTTTTGAAAACACCACCTCCAGTAGAACCCATGTAGTAGGTTTGGGGCTGCCCGATCACGCCGGTGGAAGCTACACTTCGACCACCTCTGAACGGGCCAATATTTCGCCACTTTAGGCTATGGAATAAAGAATCTTCTAGTTGCAGAATGGGTTCGTCAGCATTCTTTTTTCTGTCCTGAGCATGAATGGTTAAAGGCAGTAAGAAAACACAGATAAGGAGTAGCTGTAGTGGTTTCATGTAGCGGTTTTTAGTTTGTGATTTACACCAAAGTTAAGAGAAGTTCACATTTGCTTTTGGGAAGCGTACGGTTCTACCAGATAAGGTAATTGCCTCGCTTTAGGAAGAGGACAGATTCTGCGTGCTAGACATTTGCAATGAATGGATAAGTACGACAGCACTGTCATAGCATTCGCAGCTTTTGGTAAGTGGACTTATTCTGTTTTGTTTACATACTGTTTTTCATCCTTACATCTAAACCACCGCCGTTTATATTAATGAACTGATTCGACTAATTCTATTCAAATAGACAAGGTGCTAAAAGTATGTAATTTGCCTTATGCACGAAAACACACTCATTAAGTTTAACCATAGCTAAACTGTCCAAAAAAAATCTTGTTTCAGCAGCATTATTCAATCAAATAATAACAAGATGAAGAATTTTTTACTTTCCTTCTTTTTTCTTCTAGTTAGCCAGTTCAATCTTTTGGCACAGCTAGATACAATCGGAGGTCCATATACTGTGACGAATGCGGTAGTTGCTTCCGAAGAAAAAATCTACGTGGCAGCTTCTACTTCAGCGTTTGAATCTGTAAAAATATATGCCTACGACGGCGATATATTGAATGACCCCGGAACAATTATTTTTGAAAACCCCTTCGTTACTCCAATTAGTAGCATGGTCGTGGAGGGAGAGGATTTATATTTTGTCAGTTCGGGAGCATTGGTGTCAGAGGGCCTCATTTACAAAATATCAAACATCAACAGTGAGGCGCCAAGTACGGAAGTATACCTCAGTTTGCCTTGGCTACCGACCAATCTGGTCATTAGGGAGGAAACAATGTACATCAGTAAGTTTTACTTTTTTGGTGGTGGCATATTTACTTACGATATGGGGAACCCCGATGCACAACTCGAAAATTTCATTGACACCGATGCGAATAGCTTGACTGATTTTGCAATATTGGGGGATGAATTATTGATTACAGACGGTTCGGATGGGAGTTTACTGCGTGTTGATTTGAGTGCAGAAACGCCTTCTTTGACTACCCTCCTCACAGGTTTAGATTTCCCTACCAGTATTGCTGTTGACGAGGACTTGCTTTACCTTTCTGTCAAAAACCAGAATTCAAACCTGACGAGTCGAGTCAATATTTATGATTTCGCTACTAATATGCCGGGCGATATTGTATCAGAAGTTGCCGACAATACTAATTTGTCTTTAGCTGAAATAGACAGATTCAATGGGCTAACTTATGTTTTGGAGTTTGCGGACGGGGATAATGGGTTAGGCTATTTGTTGCGGGTAGGCAATCAAACGACCACAACAAGCTCTATTTTTAGTGATAGAAAAATTGATGTTTTTCCCAATCCGACCTCTGGTCTTGTTCATTTTCCTACTACCATAGCTAAACGCGTGGATGTCATTAATGCAAAAGGTCAAAGCGTTATTTCCTCCACAGATGGTGCGCAGCAATTGGAGCTTTCTGCATTACCTAAAGGGCTTTATACCTTATTGTTTTTCTTAGAAGATGATACGCTTGGCAGTGTACGTTTGGTGAAGCAATAGATTTTTTCGAACTCACATTTTGTTAACGGAAGAGGTAACAAAATGTAAGTTCGTATAATTGATTGTAGATATGAGATGCTCTATTGACCGCATCAGAGTTTAGCGTAAGAGCAAAGCACACTCATTCTCAATCTCCATTAAATTCGAAAGGTTCCGTTTTTTCTTTTTGGGTGGAATCGAACGCCCAATATAGACGACGTAGCCGGCTGGCGTTTGGTTGGTGAGTTTGGGGCTTGCCAGCTCAGCTATGTACGTTCTAAACATTGTTCTCTGCTGGCTTTTTATTTTCTTGCAGTCAATGAAATACTCTTAACTCGTGAGGCAATGTCTTTAGCTTCATCACTACCAAGGTTAAAATTCATCTCTTTTGACAGTTTTTGAACCTGTGGGTCTGAAAGCATTAACTCAAGAGGGAACTCTGTTTTACTTTCAATTTTTATATCTTTAAATCCTGCATCTTCAATATATCTTATGTAATCATCTAATTTTTCTGCTCCCGAGACACAAGCAATGTGAGCAGCCACAGATTCCTTAATGAAATCAGGGAGTTCTGTTTCTAATACTACGTCACTTATTGATAGTTTCCCTCCTTTCTTTAAAACTCTGTGAGCTTCTTTGTACACATCTCCTTTGTTGAGTGAAAGGTTGATAACGCAATTAGAAATGACGTGCTCCGCTGTTTCATTTTTGAGAGGCAGTTCCTCAATATCTCCTTTGACAAAGGTAACATTCTTATAGTCGCCTTTTTTAGCATTACTTCTTGCCAAATCGAGCATCTCATCAGAAAGGTCAATCCCGATAACCTTCCCGTGTTCTCCGACAAGAGGGGAGACAATAAACGCATCAAAACCTGCTCCTGAGCCTAAATCTATAACTGTTTCATTTTTTTTAATACTTGCCAATGCAGAAGGGTTACCACAACCTACTCCTAAATTTGAATTTTCAGGAACAGAAGATAATTCTTCCTTTGTGTATCCTATTACTTCACCCACTTTATTTGCATTTTCCGTTGGGTCACAGCAAGTAAATAGTTTTGAAAATAATCCACTCTTAGTTGATTTTGCTAATTTTCCGTAACCTTCAACTACGGATTCTTTCACTGATTTTGTATCCATTTTATTTATGTTTTATAATTAAATACTGGTACAAATTTCAGCTAATGATTTTGCAAATCAATTGACTTAGGTCAAGTTTGGTTGTGAGCGAGCTTATTTCTAATACGACTCAGAGTTTCGGGAGCAATCTGTAAGTAACTAGCCAAATACTTAAGCGGTATTCTTTGTAAAAGTTCGCCATCATCTTCCAACATTTGTCGGTATCTATCCTGAGCAGATAAATCTCTCAGGAATCTATTATGACATTCGGTAGTAATAAATTCATTTTCAGCCGCAATTCTACCTAATTGTTGCCAAAACAAGTCTTCCCTATACAATTTTTGCAATGAATCATTTGACAAGACAATCAATTTAGAATCTTCTATAGCTTGTATCGCTATACCACTTTCTTGTTGTGTAATTAGGCTGCTGTAAGCAGTTGTTATGGTTTGTTCTTTACAAAAACAGTTTGTTACTTCTTTTCCATCATTAAGATAGAACAGCCGAAATAAACCTTTCTCAATAAATGCAATATGGCGACATATTTTTCCATGTGACAAAAAGTATTCCCCTGCTTCTATCTCTATTATTGACAAATATGGTAAGACCGTCTCGAACACTTCTGACGTATAATGTGGGAATTGCTTTAAGTAATTATTGAATGATTCCATTTATTTTGTCTTTGCTTGCGGAGAACGTCTCGGCTAAACGTAGTATGGGCGCATAGCCCATATTACCGTTTTAGCCTTTGTTCGCTGCTGGCTTCCTTTTTATCTAAATTGTTTTGGTTTCATTTTTTGGCTTGCATTTTCAGCAATTTCTATAATTCTTTTTTGTCTTGTTTCTTTTCTTTTTGCAGATACTACCCAGTACAACAAAATTTTTTTTGAAGACTTGCTTAAATTTTCAAAATACTTGAATGAACCTTCATAATTTGTAAATTCTCGTTTTAAATCTTCGGGGATTTCAAGTGCTTCGACAGTATCTAAAAATGACCATGAACCATTCTCTTTTGCAATTTTGATGCTGTCAAAACCAGCCTTCTTCATCAACCCTTGCTCAATAAGCGTTTTTACTTTTTCCTTATTGACCTTAGACCAATTACTTTTTGGTTTTCGTTTACAAAAATATTGCATATACTTTTCGTTATCTATTGTTTTCTTAGTGCTATCTATCCAACCAAAGCAGACTGCTTCATCAACTGCATGGCTCCAACTAAGAGAAGGAGTTTTTGTTGATGTCTTGTAATAAACAAGCCAAACGGAATGTTTAGACTGATGATTTTTTTCTAACCAGCTTCGCCATTCTGCTCGACTTTTTGGACAATATTTTTCTATATCCTTTTTATGCATTGTGTTGTTCTAACCAATTTAAAATTACTTGATTTGTTTCCTCTGGCTTTTCTTGCTGGATGCAATGTCCACAATCAAGACTGACCACTTCCACACTAGGTACAAATTCGTGTAATCTTTCAAACTTCGGAATCATATCCCGTTCTCCATAAATCATGAGCGTGGGGTGTTTGATAATTGGATTCACATCTGCCAATAATTGCCAATTGCGGTCAAGGTTTCTGTACCAATTTATACTTCCAGTAAACCCTGATACCCCAAAGGATGATACATAAATAGCAAGTTCTTCTTCAGTCATTATTGGCTCACCAATTGCTTTTTCCCCTTTTGCGAGGTTAATCATCAACATGCCTGGTTCAGGAGGTGCAAGAGGTACATTCTTTCGGAATAAATTGCGAAGAAAATTAGAATGGTTTTCATCTAAAATAGCATCTGCCACTCCTTGTTGTCGATTAAAGTGAACAAAATAATTATCTTCTCCGAATATTTCTTCCATCCACTCAATCCAAGGTCTTTCTCCACGCTCTTGATAAGGCAAAGCCAAGTTAATTATCTTATTTATCCGTTTCGGATGCAATTGTGCCAATCTCCACACAACATTTGCACCCCAATCATGTCCGATAAAAATAGCATCATTGTATCCGTAGTAATCGAGAAGTGCGACAAGGTCACCTGTTAAATGTTCAATGTCATATTCGGTTATTTCGGACGGACGGAATGAGTTGCCATAGCCTCGCTGATTTGGAACAATAACATGGTAACCCGCTGCTGCAAGAACAGGTATCTGGTGTCGCCAAGAAAATGCATGTTCGGGAAAGCCATGACAGAGAACAATTGGTTTCTCCCTATTTTGTTGACCTGCTTCAAATACTTCGAGTTCTGCCCCATTGACTGAAATCATAGTAGGCTTTGGAAATTCGCTTGGATTAAAGCTTGTGTTATGTACGTTCGTCATTCTTACTTTTTTTTGTTTAAAAATTAATTTGACACAAACGTAAAACTGGTCGGTGACAACCCTATGTCACAAGGCAAAACAGACTAATGATATTTATCAAAATACTCTTGTAAAGTCATATTGTGAGGTTCAAATCTTTCAGATTGAACTTCTGTTTTTTGAATTCTATCCAATCGAAAGAACCTAAATTCTTTGCGCAAACGACACCATGCAACTAAATACCAATTTTCGGAACTCAATAGTGCAAATGGCTCTATCAATCTATTTGTTATAGTTCCCTCTTTATTTATATATTCTATATTAACAAGGTTGTAGTTGGTAAGTGCATTTTGTATACCTGACAGATTGTTGCTACTCCTTTCTTGATTTATGACTTGGCTATATGTTGTTCTATTAGCAAGTAAATTTGCTTTGTCTTTGATATTATATTTTAGAATTGATTTTACTTTATCAATTGCTTCTGAATAGTCTTTAACAAATGAAGCATCTTTGTTTTTCAATACTAACTGTTCTGCAAGAATTAAAGCGTTTGCCTGTTTTTCTGTGAACATTATTGGAGGTATTCTATAACCCTCCATTAAGATATAGCCTTTTCCTCTCTCTGTCAAAATAGGAACACCTGCTCTTTCCAATGTTTCTATATCTCTGTAAATCGTTCTTGTACTAACACCAAATTTTTTAGAAAGACCTTTTGCAGTCAATCCTCTTTTGGTTTGCAATTGAGTCAAAATTGCAGTCAATCTTGAAATTCTTTTGATGTCATCTCCTTCCATTTTGTTTTTTTATGCTTGCAGCGAACGATAGTTTATATGCAATCTGTTGCATATAAATCCCAAAATAAGCACAAACAACGTCAACCTAAAGACCACAATGGCCTAAATATAGGGACTTGATTGATTTTTTCGAGCGATGTAAACGTTGTTGCCACTATTGTCAAATGCACCAAGAATATTAATCTGAATGAAGTAATCGATGATATTGTCAACGTCTGTCTTCTGCGGATATATATCATCGAAATTGTCCGGTAAACCACCTTTGAAAAAGGTAATAAAATCGTTTGGTTTTTGCCAACCATATTTACCTCCTTCCTGAGGATACTTCACTTCGTAACCACTCCAAAACAAACTACTGTTGTCGTATTCTGGAAAGGAAAAAGAGGGTTGGGACGTAGCTCCGCCCGTAAAGCTTTTCCTAAAAACGGATGTCTGACTTCTCATCACGAAGCCAGACATCATCGGAGGTCTAAAGTGAGTTTTGCCCAAATCCTTGCGCTTTGACCTGGGTGTACTTATGCAAAATTTACGGTACTTGCCTACTACGGATTGATCACCTTATCCTTGGCCTTTTGCATCGGATTGGGCTGCTCCTTTTGGACGTGCTTTCTAAACACCTCGAACCTGCTTGGCAATTCTCGCACCGGCCAGTTGTTGTTGCTTTCGTCAATGTCAGCTGTTTCCTTGAGCGGATCAATCCGGATGGCAGTCACCACCTTATCCTTCACAAAGACTTTTTGGAAGTTGCTTTCGTTCTTCCGCCATATTTCTACCGGCACACGCTCTATTTCGGTGGAACCATCTTCAAAGGTCCATTCGATGATAACTGGCATGACCAAGCCACCTTTGTTGCTGAAGAACAGTTCATAATAGTTGTTATCTCCAAACTGCTTTTTCTTTTCTCTTCTGGTAAATTGTTCTTCGTAGAGCAGAGTGGTGTTGGTCGTGATGCTGTCTTCCGTTTCCCAAGGTTTGTAATCATTGTAAAAATCCCGGAGCGACGGATCTTCCTGAACGGGGAAGACCATGCCTTCTTCCCGGTTGCGGATTCTGGTAATGTCTTGGAAGACTGGTTCTGGTTTTTGGGTGCTGGTGTATTCCGTTCTTTCTGGATCATTTTCAAGATCGACCTTATACCAGTTGATACTGTCTAAGGAAATATCCACAGCATCAGTGCTGTAGAACCAGCCTCTCCAAAACCAGTCCAGATCGTAGCCACTGGCGTCTTCCATTGTGCGGAAGAAGTCTGCGGGAGTGGGGTGTTTGAAGGCCCACCGTCGGCAATATTCCCGGAAGGCAAAGTCAAATTGTTCCCGGCCCATGATGGTTTCTCGAAGAATATTCAGGGCTGCTGCCGGTTTGAGGTAGGCATTGGGAAAATACTGCACGATGTTCTCCGTATTGGTCATGATGGGTTCCAATTGATCCTTGGGCAGCGACATATAATTGGTGATCATATGCGCACCGACCCAGGATTTGTAATTGTTATCCCACTCCTGCTCAGCAATGTATTGGACAAAGGTGGTGAGGCCCTCATCGAACCAGGCCCATTGTCTTTCATCACTATTGATGATCATGGGGAAATAGTTGTGTCCTACTTCATGGATGATCACCGATATGGCGCTTTGCTTGGCTTGTTCGGTGTAGGTGCCATCTTCTTCCGCTCTGCCTGGATTAAAGCAGATCATCGGATACTCCATGCCGTTAGCGGCTTCTACCGAAATGGCGACGGGGTAAGGATACGGGATGGAAAAATCAGAATAGGTCTTTAGGGTGTGCGCAACTGCTTTGGTAGAGTACTTTCGATAAATAGGGTATGCTTCCTTGGCGTAGTAGCTCATACACATCACAGGCTCGCCTCCTTTGTTTTCGTAGGTCATAGCGTCCCAGATAAATTTCCGGCTGGCGGTCCAGGCGAAATCCCGGACATTTTCCGCTTTGTAGTGCCAGGTTTTCAAGGTCTTAGACTTTTTCGCTTCTTCCATCGTTCTTGCCTCCTCCAAGGTGACCACTTCTACTGGTTCGCTGGAAGCCTGCGCTTGCTTCCACCTATCCATTTGAGCGGGCGTCAACATTTCTGAGTAGTTCTGGCAATTACCAGTGCTACCGACAACGAAATCCTCCGGCAAGGTCATTTTCACATCGAAGTTTCCAAAGTTCAGCGCGAATTCTCCTCGTCCTGTGAACTGGTTATTCTGCCAGCCTTCGAAGTCGCTGTAAACACACAATCGGGGATACCATTGGGTCATGGTGAAGATGTAATTTTCATCCCCTTCGAAGTATTCATATCCCCCTCGTCCCCAACTGGCGGAATTCATCCGGTCGATCAGGTAATAATGCCATTTTACGTTGAAGGAAAAGCTCTCACCGGTTTTAAGCGGCTCAGGTAAGAGTATCCGCATCATGGTCTTATTGATAGTGTACTCCAATGGCGAACCATTCTTAAGGGTTACGGCCTGAATTTTCACTCCAAATTGATCAAGCTCCCTCCAAGGCTCTAATGAACGCAGTTGTTGCTCGCTCATTGCGGGAGAAATGCTACTGGAGTTAAACCGGTGATTGTCGGCATCCGCTGCGTGTTGGTTTTCGTCCAGCTGTAACCAAATATATCTCAGCGTATTGGGCGAATTATTATGGTAAGTGATCAATTCAGAACCATCAAGTCGCTGATTTTCAACGTCAAGGGTGCATTCGATGACATAATCGGCATTTTGTTGCCAATATTCCGGCCCGGGAGCTCCATCGGCACCACGGTAATCATTGGGTGAGGCCAGCATGGGGCCCAGTTGTTCAAACTTAACGCCGTGGTTGGGTTCGGTTTGAGCAACCAGCTGGAAAGCCGTAATAAGCATTCCGAAAACCAGGATTGAAATAGGCGATTTCAATGCGTTTAACATGGGTATCATATTTATAAATGAGAATTTTATTGGTAGAAAAACCAAGCGTTTACACGCAAGCTATTGCGCAGAAGCCCGAAAATAGGAAGAAACGACGTTAATGTACCAGCTCTACCTGCTCCAAGAATTGGTTTTATAGTCAGTTTGAAATCACTTGAGTGGTTTCTGCTACGAGCTGCGCTTGAATGCGATGACTTTCATCAATCAGGCTTATTTCTTTAGAGCCTTACAGATGTAAGACTATGGCTGGGACACATTTATGTAAAACTTTGATTATCAATATCGTTCTTTAGCCTTTAGGCTGAGATGCAAGCTCATTAGGGCTAAAGTACAGAAGATTTAATCGCCTGACTATCAGTTACTTTTACCGACAAAGCCTACTCGCAAAAATGAGACCTTTACTGCATATAACAGTCTGGTCTTTACAGCCGCTTGTAAAGCTCAACAATTTCCTCAATGACAATTGCTGGACGTTGCACCCAAACTTTATGCTCCGCACCGGGGGCTAATACGTACTTGTGATTGGAAAGATTACCAAATACTTTTAGGCAATTAGTGATGTTGATCATGTCTTGTTCCGTATCTCCAATTTCCTTGGTCGGTTCCCGAATTTCGGCCGCAATCACAGTCAGTGGAATAGCGTTTGAAATAAAGCGTTCAGACATGTATTCTGCAATCTCGGGGAACGCTCTTAAAACATGATAAAGTCCTATTTTATATTCTTTTATCAATCCCCAATTTTCATCCGAAATAGCCCTTTGGACTTTGGAGGCATATTCAAC
>JBCBWU010000122.1:0-22858 GCA_039816955.1 Bacteroidota bacterium | reverse complement strand
ATATGCATGATGGTAGCTTCTCCTCTTCGAAGCTGAGAGTTTTGCAATGACATTATCCATGGTCTCATTCATCTCCAAAGGATCTTGGATCGGAAGAAGGGCTTGGTCACGAAGCAACTCCGCCCGGCCATCCCAGAAAAAGGCATTGATGTGCCAGGCTAAGTTGAATACGGGCATAGCTTGGCGATTACCTACGAGGCCCTCCACTCCTAGTGAAAATCGATTGGGATCAGAAAAGCCATCCGCCTGTAAATGACAGCTCGCACAAGCCTGGCTGCCGTCTTTGCTCAGCAACGGTTCGTAGAAAAGCATCCGCCCCAATAGGACCTTTTGTTCGGTGAGGGCATTATCGGTAGGCAAAGGAGGATCGGGTAAGGTGCCGTAGCTTAGAACGTAGGGTGTATCATCGTATTCAACTACCTCCATTGGCCCATCGTCATCCGTTCCGCAGGCGAAAATGGTGACTACAATCAACAGGAAAAATAAACTAATGCAGCTCAGTCGCATATCGTTTCAATTTATGGCTCTTTGCGAAAGAGTGGGTTCTCAATAAAAGTTTCGTCGGTCAGGCTTTTTAGGAAAGCCACCAAATCTTGCATCTCTTGCTCACTCAGTCCAAGGGGTTGAATACGGTCATTTTTGTTGGGATGGGCAAAACCTCCCGAGTTGTAATGGGCAACAACAGCCTCCAAAGAGGAGAAGCTACCATCATGCATATAGGGCGCGGTGTATTCTACGTTTCGCAAACTTGGCACCTTAAACAGCCCCAGGTCTTCTTCCTTATTGGTAAGTCGGAAGCGACCAACATCATCATACTCCTCGTACAAGCCGTTATTGGCGAATGAGTAGTCCGTGAAATTAAACCCACCATGGCAAGTGCCACATTTTGCTTGCTCACTAAAGAACAACTCCATTCCACGAAGGGCTGCTGGTGACAATTGGGCATCTTCCGCTCCTTGGACGTACTGATCATAAGTGCTGTTACCGCTTAGTAAACTTCGTTCAAAGCAAGCAATAGAGCGCGTAATAACGAAGGGGTCCATTGTCCGACCATAAGCTGCTTCCGCCATTTGCACGTAGGTGCTATCCGTCTGCAGGCGTTCACTCAGCAGCACCATATTATAGTTAAACTCATCGTGCTCTTGAATAGGCACAAACACTTGAGCTTCTAGGGTAGGTACTCCCCCCTCTCGGGTAAAGTAAGGATGGTATGCGATATTGGCCAAACTCGGTGAATTCCGCCTTCCCACACGATCTTCTACGCCAATACTGGTGACACGACCGTCACTAAAAGCCAAAGCAGGCTCATGACAAGATGCACAGCTGACCGTAGCGTCAACCGACATGGCAGGATCAAAAAACAAGCGCTTACCAAGTTGCCACCGCTCTTGTGTAAAGGCATTTCCATCCGGCGCAAGCACTTCAGGAAAATCAGCAGGTACTTCCATTAGAGCCGGATAACCTACCTCCTTGGGATCGGAGGTCTTTTCACAAGCCAATAGCAACAGTAGCACCAGTGTACTGTACCAAAGCCCCTTCATCTGTTTTGCTATTGAACGATGAACTGCTTAGCTGCAACGAAAACGTCAGCCTTGTAGATCCGTAGGAAATAAATACCCGCCTGTAAATTGGGCATCATGATCTGTTCATCAACTGCTATCCGCTGAACGTCACTTAGTACCTGACCGTTAACGCCAGTCACCTGTACTTCATACGTAATGGATTGCGGGTTTTCTACCGTAAACTGCGGAGCTTGGCCCTTGACAAGCAAATTTGGAGATAGCCTGAATCGCTCATCAGCGACTACCAATTCTTCGGTGCTAGTGATGTTATCTGAGGCGGTAAAGACATAATCCCGGTAGTTTTCTATTGCGACTTTCGCATCTCCAAAACCACCGTGTGAGATCACGCCATCATCCAGATCAATATTATCCAGACCACGAAGGTAATCCGCATCCAAGTCAATGGTCAGTTGACCATCCGTAGCGGTTCGTTCGATCAAAACTTCGGTCTGATGGTAGTTCTCTTCGAGCAGTGCATGAATCTGCCAAACCTCTCCCAGATTAGCACCACTTTGACCTTCAATCGCTAAAAAACGATAGCCAGAAACCCACCCCCAGTGCATAGATGGGAACTGCGGCGCCAGCGGATGATCCATATCGTAGGAGGCAGGGTCGCTATAGTTACGCGCTGCATCTACCCCTACATGAAAGCGAATGGCCTCCAGGTCCGTGATATCGAATGTTCCCAAGTCTTCGGAAGTTGCAAAGGCCCCATCCACTAAAATATAACGGTCCTCTATCATCGTTTCCTGACCACCATCGTGAATCAAGGAAATCTCAGCCAGGTAATATTCCAGACGAGAGAAATCAAATTCATTTCCCAAGTTATTGGTAGTAAGGGTGTTTAATCGAAAACCTTCCTCTCCTAATAAATGATTAATATTCAAGGTCACATTCGTTTGTGCGGTCAACACACTAAAGCTGCCTAGCAGCAAACAGAACAGCAATTGTAATTTCTCTCTCATGTCGTCTCAATTATGTTATACCAGACATTTTCCTCGCCGTAGAAATACAGCAGTCCAAAAATACTGTAAGATTCCAGACAGTTTACCCGACCAGATAAAGAATTGTAAGACTACTTGCATTGTTCACCGGTTTTATTTTTTCCTAGCCCAGCTCTTTCAGTAAACCTCCAGTTTGGAGCAACTCCAAAAGTTGGTTAATTTTGTAAAACTAAATTTGGCAATTGCTGTACCGACTCTTCCATATCCTTTTGGCATTTCTGCTCCTGATCAGCTCTACCGGCTTAGTCTTGAGCCAGCACTATTGCCTGGGTGAACTGAAGAGTAGTGCATTGTTTGCGGATGCTACGCCTTGCTATATTCAGCAAGCTAAGAAAAGGAAGTGCCTGAGCCACACAGCTGGTACGCAAGTGAAAGCGACGAAAAGGTCGTGCTGTGATACGACCGTCGATTTTTTGCAATTGGACGATGATCAACTGGCGCAGGATACTAGTGTTCCCAGTCTGAACGTACCCGCTCTAATCTCCAGTTTGCAAGTAGTACTGGGGGTCTTTGCAATTGCCGAAGACGACCGCAAAGCCTGCCATTACCTCAACTATAAACCTCCTCTTCTGGTCTGTGATCGCCCCGTAAGCTTCCAGACCTTTCTTTGCTAGCCAATAGCTTTTCAGTTTAAACTGCTGATGCCCTCGGGTACTTCAGTGGTGTACTTGTGTTTGCTATCCTCAGCAAGCGCCATTTAGCCGTACTGAAATAGCACTTATGCTAAGCTCTTATATCCGTTTTTTCTTAGAGAACAAGCTGGTCACCTTTCTGCTACTGGCCTTGTTCGTAGGCTGGGGCTTAATCACCGCCCCCTTTGATTTTGGCCTGCAGCAGCTCCCCCGCGACCCCGTAGCGGTGGATGCTATACCAGACATTGGTGAAAACCAGCAGATTGTCTACACGCAGTGGTCTGGGCGTTCCCCACAGGATGTGGAAGACCAAATTTCCTATCCGCTCACCACTGCTTTGCTGGGCATTCCCGGTGTAAAAAGTGTGCGCAGCAACTCCATGTTCGGTTTCTCCAGCATCTACCTCATTTTCGAGGAAGAGGTGGAATTCTATTGGAGTCGTAGTCGCATTTTAGAAAAGCTTAATTCTTTACCTGCTAATCTCCTCCCGGAAGGTGTACAACCAAGCCTAGGTCCGGATGCCACCGCCTTGGGGCAAATATTCTGGTACACCTTGGAAGGGCAGGACGAACAAGGTCGACCCACTGGCGGCTGGGATTTGCACGAATTGCGGAGTGTACAGGATTTTTATTTGCGCTACGGCTTATTGGCCGCCGAGGGGGTATCTGAGGTTGCATCCGTTGGTGGCTTCGTGCAAGAATACCAAATTGATGTAGATCCCGATGCGATGAAAGTGGCTGGTGTTTCGCTGGAGCAAGTTATGAGTGCCGTACAAGGAAGCAATCTGGATGTTGGTGCCCAAACCATGGAAATCAATCTGGCCGAGTATTTCGTTCGGGGCCTCGGCTACGTGCAAGACATTACCGATCTGGAACAAGCGGTAGTCAAAGTAGTCAATAACGTTCCCTTGCGTATTCGCGATGTAGCCAGGGTAAGCATTGGGCCCGCTACCCGCCGAGGAATACTGGACAAGTCTGGTGCAGAAGCAGTGGGGGGTGTGGTCGTTGCACGTTACGGAGCTAACCCTCTAGCGGTAATCGATGCCGTGAAAGAACGGATTACTGAACTTGAGCCGGGCCTACCCAGCAAGACGTTAGCTGATGGCACGATTTCTAGGCTCAAGGTGGTGCCGTTTTACGATAGGACACAACTGATACAAGAAACCATTGGTACGCTGGAAGAAGCACTAAAGCTGGAAGTGCTCATCACAGTCATCGTTGTCATACTGCTTTTACTCAATTTGAAGTCATCTCTGTTGGTAGCGGGCACCCTTCCGGTAGCAGTACTAATGTGCTTTATCGGCATGCGTTACTTTGGCGTAGATGCCAATATTGTGGCCCTTTCCGGTATCGCCATCGCCATTGGAACGATGGTGGATATGGGCATTGTCCTAACGGAAAGTATTCTACACCGCCTGGAGCGAGCACCAGCGCAAGAATCGGTACTGACTTCCGTTTTTGAGGCCAGCCGCGAAGTAGCGTCTGCCGTTCTCACCGCTGTGGCAACTACGATTATCAGTTTCCTTCCTGTTTTTACGATGGAAGCTGCGGAGGGTAAGCTTTTCCAACCCCTTGCCTACACGAAGACCTTTGCTCTGATTGCCGCCATCATCCTTGCCCTAACCGTACTACCGGCCATGGCTCATAGCCTGTTTTCGCTCCGGCGGCAATCCGGACGAGTCCTCCGTATTTTGAATGGAACGGCACTGCTCGTTGGGCTTGGCATTGCTATGACTTTACATCCAATTGGTGGTGCGGTCATTGCGTTAGCGGGCTTGGCAGGACTGCTACGAGAACAACTACAACAGCGCCATCCGAAAAAGGCGACACCGACTTGGCTCACTTGGGCATTTAACTTACTCTACGCTGCGCTGGCGAGTTGGCTCTTAGCTCAGGTCTGGTTGCCACTGGGCGTAAACAAGAGTACCCTGACCAACTTCTTTTTTGTAGCAGTCCTTATTGGCGGGCTGATTGGACTCTTTCACCTGACCATTCACTTTTACGAGCAGATTCTCCGTTTTCTCTTGCGTTTTAAGCTCCTCTTTCTGCTAGTGGTCGGCATTATCCTAGCTATTGGTTTTCAAGCATTTCGGAATACGGGAGAAGAGTTTATGCCCGCATTAGATGAAGGTTCCTTTCTACTAATGCCTACCGCAATGCCGCACGCCGGCATGCAAGAAAACGCAAAAAATCTACGCCTCCTTGACATGGCAGTTACGGCCATTCCAGAGGTAGAATCCGTAGTAGGTAAAGCCGGGCGGGTGAATAGTGCGCTGGACCCCGCGCCAATGTCGATGTACGAAAATGTCATCCTGTACAGATCGGAGTACAAAACCGATGCACAAGGGCGACGGTTACGTTTTCGTTACCAAAATGGCAAGTACGCCAGAGACGAAGAGGGCCAACTCATACCAGATAAAAAGGGTCGCTACTTCCGCCAGTGGCGGGATGAAATCAAAAGTCCGAACGATATCTGGGATGAGATTGTGCGCAGTACAAAAGTGCCGGGCCTCACGACTGCCCCTAAGCTCCAGCCCATTGAAACCCGCCTAGTGATGTTGCAGACCGGTATGCGGGCGCCCATGGGTATCAAAGTGCAGGGTAAGGACCTCCAGCAAATCGAGGCCTTTGGTCTGGAGTTAGAGCAGCACCTTAAAGAGGTGGCGGGCGTAAAAGACGCGGCCGTATTCGCTGATCGGATTGTTGGGAAGCCCTATCTGTTGCTGGATATTGATCGCCAGGCCATTGCGCGCCACGGCTTAAGTGTACAACAGGTACAGCAATACATTCAGGCCACCGTAGGTGGAATGACCATGTCCACCACCGTGGAAGGGCGCGAACGCTACGGTATTCGGGTACGCTACCCCCGCGAATTCCGAGCTGATCCCGAGCAACTGAAACGGATCTACATCGCGACACCCACTCAACAACAGATTCCGCTCGGGGAATTGGTAGATATCCACTACGAAACCGGCCCCCAATCCATCAAAAGTGAAGATGGTTTCTTGATTGGCTACGTACTCTTTGATCGGGAGCCAGACTTTGCCGAGGTGGAGGTAGTTAACAATGCTCAGGAATATCTCCAGGAACTCATCGACAATGGGCAGCTAACTGTGCCAACAGGCATCAACTACCGGTTCGCAGGCACTTTTGAGCAGCAGCAAAGGGCTAGTCAGCGGCTAAGTGTAGTGATACCGCTAGCTCTAGCGTTGATCTTTTTGATCCTTTATCTGCAGTTCCGATCCGTAGCGGTTTCTTGCATGGTGTTCACGGGTGTGTTCGTGGCTTTCGCCGGAGGTTTTATCATGATTGGTCTTTACAATACCTCCTGGTTCTTGGACTTCACCGTCCTAGGGACAAATCTCCGAGATCTATTCCAGATTCACACCATCAATTTAAGTGTGGCCGTCTGGGTAGGTTTCTTAGCCCTTTTTGGTATTGCTACCGATGATGGCGTATTAGTGGCCACTTTCCTACAGGACAGCATTCGTCGCAATCAACCCAATAATCCTTCGGCTATTAGAGATGCCATAGTAGAAGGTGGGCTGCGGCGAGTGCGGCCGGCAATGATGACTACAGCAACTACTATTCTAGCCCTCCTGCCCGTACTGGCCGCCACCGGCCGGGGAGCAGACATTATGGTGCCGATGGCGATTCCCTCTTTTGGTGGAATGCTGCTACAGGTGATTACTATGTTCACCGTACCCGTACTGTACGAGATGTGGCTACGTGGGAAATTGTGGTGGAGTGAGATCGTGATTGACGAATCCCAAACAAAACTTTAAAACAAAGAAATCATGCTAAAATATCTTATCGGCATTTTGCTACTCTCAACAGGCTTATTGCTACAAGCACAAAGTCTGGAGGAGTTGCGGCAAGAAGTAGAACAAAACAATCCAAGTTTGCAAGCCTTGTGGCAAGCCTACCTAGCCGCTCAAGAGCGTATTCCACAGGTAGGTCAACTACCGCAACCGGAGCTAGGCGTAAGTGCTTTTGCCTTGCCGGTAGAAACCCGACTAGGCCCTCAACAGCTACGCATTGGCGCGAGCCAATCCTTTCCCTGGTTTGGCACCCTGGCCCAACAAAAAGCGGTAGCGGCTACTCAATCGCAACGCTTACAAGCTCAGATCAGCATTCAACGGCAAGAACTGTATTTCCAGCTGGACCAAGCTTATCTGGACTTGTATCAGTTGGAAGAAGAAAGACGGATCAAAGCCCAACAGCTCGACCTTCTAGCCGCTCGTGAACAATTAGCTTTAGCAAATATAGAAGGCGGAAAAGGTAGCGCTGCAGATGTCCTCCGCATACAACTGAGACAGGAAGAATTGCGGCAGCAGCTACTTATTCTGGAACAATCTCAAGCCATACCGCAAGCAGCCATTAACCAGCTTCGCCATAAAAGTGCGGAGCAGGAAGTACAGCTTTCAGACACGCTCAGCCTTGCGATTATCCCGTGGACAAAAGACTCCCTGGTCCAGCGGCTACAGCGCATGCACCCCAGACTACGGGATCACGCGCTGGAACAACAGATGGTACTGCAACAGCTACAGCTCAATGAAATGCAAAACAAGCCGTCCTTCGGTGTAGGTGTGGACTACATTGCGGTAGCAGAACGGGAACTCGCTACTATTAGCGATAACGGCCGCGACATTCTACAGTTTCGCGCTAGCATCAAAGTGCCCATCTATCGTAAGGCCTACCAAGCTCGCAAGCGTGAGCAAGAGCTGCAACTGCATCGCATACAGCAGCAGACGAACGCTACTCAGGATCAGTTCGCTACAATCATCGAACAGGCTTATACACAATACGCTACGGCAAGACTGGAATTCGACCTATACGAACGGCAAATTGAGCTAACGCAAAGCCTGTTATCCATACTGGAAAGCAGCTACTCGACTAGTGGTAGCGGCATGGACGAACTACTTGCTTACGAGCAAAGCTTGATTGACTATCAACAAAAGCAACTATCGGCCATCGTCAAAAGTCACCGAGCAAAACAGCAGCTGCAAAGCTTGCTCTATTAATTCCCCCTAACCAAGACAATAGCAAAAACTATGCAAAGCAATATAAAGACCTGGCTCATTGGAATATTTGGCCTAATAATAGGTGCAGCAGCTATGTTTGCCTTTATACGATCCACTGATCCACACGCCGGACATGACCATAGTGACCACCAGACCAAAGAACAAACAGGTGGATCCGATTCGGAGGACGTTTGGACGTGCTCTATGCATCCCAACATTAGACAAGGAGAACCCGGCGATTGCCCGATCTGCGGTATGGACCTTACCCTGGCTACTGACAATGAGAGCAATGATCCGCTAGTTCTACAGATGACCGAAGCTGCTGTACAGCTAGCCAATATCCAAACCACCATTGTGTACAGGGAAGCAGGTACTGAACTGATCAACGAGCTACGGCTATCCGGCAAGATTCAAGCGGATGAAAGATTGGCCTCCAGCCAAGTGGCCCAGGTGAGTGGACGTATTGAACAACTCTACGTTTCCTTCACCGGAGAACAAGTTCAGGCAGGGCAAAAATTGGCCGATATATACGCACCGGAGTTTATCGCTGCCCAACGGGAGCTACTCGAAGCCAAAAAGCTATCCAGTACTAACCCTGCATTACTGGAAGCTGCTCGGACCAAACTCCGCTACTGGAAGATTAGCCCGGAAAAGATCACTAGCATTGAGGAGAATGGTGAGATTCAGGAGGTCGTTGGCGTATACGCTAATAAGAGCGGCGTGGTCACCAATCGAAGAATAGCGGTAGGTGATTTTGTCCGCCAAGGTGAACCGCTCTTTGATCTAATGGGACTACAGCGCGTATGGGTACTCTTTGATGCCTACGAGGAAGACCTCCCCAAACTTAGGATGGGTAGCCAAATTAGTTTCCAGACTCCTGCTTTGCCCGGGCAAACCTTCACTGCTCCCATTACTTTTGTAGATCCAGTAATCAATCCGCAGACTCGGGTGGCCTCCTTGCGGGCTGAACTCAATAATGCAGGAAAAAAACTAAAGCCCGAAATGCTGGTAAGCGGTACGGTGGCACTGGCACAAGTTGGAGGGGGTAACATTCTGGCCCCCAAGTCGGCCGTAATGTGGACGGGGCCGCGATCAGTGGTTTACGTAAAAGTACCAGACGCCAGTGTCCCTTCCTTCCAATTCCGCGAGGTGAATTTGGGCGATGCAGTGGGTAGTCACTACCAAATTCTATCTGGTTTAGAAGAGGGAGAAGAGGTGGTTACTAACGGAAGTTTTGTCATTGACGCCGCTGCGCAGTTGAATAACCAGGCCAGTATGACCAATCAGGACGTGGCGCTCAAACCAGCATCTGGAGATGTAGGTATTCCCGATTTTACCGCCAGTGTCGATCCAACTTTTCGGCAGCAACTAGAGCGGGTCGTGAACGCCTACCTAGATCTAAAAGATGTACTCATTGATACCGATGCCGACGCGGCGGCGGAAAAGGCAAAAGCACTGTACAATGAATTGCTCAAGGTGGATGGGCAAGTACTCTCGGGCAAAGCCAATTCGTACTGGAAAGAGAAACGCCAGGCGCTGGAAGGCCACAGCAAAAAGTTAGGAGAACTCACGGATGTAGAAGAACAACGCGTGCAATTTGACTTTCTTTCACAAGCGCTCATTGAAACCCTTAAAGCCTTTGGTGGAGGCGATCAAACCTACTACGTACAGTATTGCCCAATGGCCTTTAGAGACCAGGGGGCTGCGTGGTTGAGTGCCGAAGACAAGGTCTTGAACCCCTACTTTGGGGACCTCATGCTGCGTTGTGGAGTTGTGCAGGAGACAATTACTACACCACAATAGCTTACAGCCTTTACCTTTGCGTGACAAGTTTGTTAAACCTCAGATCTTACTAATTGTACTTTTATAAAATCAAGCATATGAAACTGGTAAAAATTGCGTTAATGACCTTCGCCCTGGCCAGCATGGCCCTGATCAATACCTCCTGCGGCAACTCAGTCCAGGCCGCGAACGAGCAGGGTAAGGAATACACCTCCGCTCACGTTTGCCCAATGCATTGCGACGGTAGTGGCAGTGAAGAAATGGGGCAATGCCCCGTATGCGGCATGGATTATGTAGCGAACGAAAACTACCAACCTACGGATGAAGCTGCTCCTAGTGAAGATGCTCACGAAGGGCACGACCACGATGGACACGATCATGAAGGGCATGACCACAGCGGGCATGATCACCAACAATAATGACTTCTGTAGTCAAAATTATATTTAGTCTTTAGGACAATTAGTTCTCGGAGACGGCGAAATTACCGCTTGAACGTATTGCCTCCGCAGCGTTTTAAAGGCTCTCGAACACGCGAAAACCGCTCAACCGTTATTTTTCCTATTTTTTTGCACCCTCAAGGCAACCCCCTCCCCCATTTGATCCGTGTACCTAAATAAAACACGGGAGCATGAAATACCTATCGCTCTTGCTCGTCACTATCCTTAGCTATAGCTGTGAGCAAAACATTGTCGCTGTAGCTCAGAATATCGAGGAAAATTCACTCGATTATTTCCTGGAATTTGACATCACCAGTATCAACTACCTGGGCGATAAGGAACAAGATCAAACAGCTGTTTTTTCTAATCAGGATCTTGAGACAGAATTGGTATTCTACGAGTTAAATACTTTGGACCGCTATTTCTATTTCGCTTACGACCTCAACTCCACGGAAGACGCTGTGGCCCTGCTTGGCCAACTGCGCTTCACCTTAGATGAGAGTACCCCTTTTGAGCAAGAGGTATTCCACTTAGAGTTTGTCTTAGCAGAATCCCGTTCCAACTTGACAGAACAGCCTGATGGCACCTTCCGCTATACTGACCTTAGCATTCTTGCTAATCACCTAGAGGACCAGGACTGGGGTAGTAATAGCTTTTTCGGCGGAGGCCGAATCAATCAGTTCCTACTTACCTTCCCTGATACTAGCTTGGAAGAATATGGTCCGGGCAGCTATACCATCACTAGTAATGGCTTCTATTTCGAGCATGAAAGCTTAGACTTTACGGCGGTGGAATACCAGCAAGCCACGGATGAGATCATCTTGAGTGGCACCTTCGGGGTAGAGATGAAAGAACTGAGCTGTGGATTTTACTCCTTCTTCTCCGTTACCAATGCCAATTTTAGAGCCCTCATTCAATGATACGGTCGCTACTGCCAATCGGTTTGCCCCTCTTATTAATGAGCTTTCTTATAAGCTGTGAAAAAGAGGTTGCCACTCCCCACTTGCCCTATTTATATGGCAATTGGCGCTTGCAACAGTTAGAAATAAATGGACGGCCATCTACCAATTATGCGCCATTTACCGTTTTCGGTTTGCTTGGGCTCCAAGAAACAGATAGATTCTACTACGATTACAATGGAGGTACTTGGACACTTGAAGGCAAACTTCTTAAACTCCAATATGGCGATAGCGGACCAATGTTCCGAGAATACAAGGTGGTGTACAGCAGTAAAGATTCTCTTGTACTGAGTGCCTACCAAACGGAACAAGACTTTTACCGAGACTTTCCGCAGTTTGAAAGCCATGAACCCTTTTTTGCGGTAACGCATTTCAGTCGATAACCACCACAGCTTGAAGGAATCTAATCTTCCATATTTGATCCAGGCTTGCCGTGAAAACAAGCCACAGGCCCAGCAGCAGTTGTTTCGGCTCATGTACAACTTTGGCATGTCGGTGGCGGCACGTTACGGACGCAACCTGCAGGAAACGGAAGAAATAGCGAATGATGGTTTTTTGAAAATGCTGCGCAATATCGATCGGTACCGGCCAGAGGTGCCCTTCAAGCTTTGGCTCCGGAGGATCATCATTAACTGCGGCATCGACCACTATCGGAAAAGGCAGGCAGAGCAACGAGGAATCTACGATTTACGGCCACCTATCACTCATAATCAGGTCAGTGAAAACTTAGAAGGCGAATACCTTCTACGGCTGGTACAACATTTACCTGCTCAGTATCGAATTGTGTTTGTCTTGCATGTGATTGAAGGATATAGTCACAACGAGATTGCCAATTCCCTAGGTATTAGCCGAGGTACCTCTAAATCGAATTTGGCGAAAGCCAGAAAGAAGCTACAGCAAATGTTGCAAATTCATCACCAACAAATCTCAGGCTATGGGAAATAGTGATCTCGATCAGTTGTTCCGGGATGGCATAGACCGGGATTTTGAATTCTCAGGTCAGGAGCAACAGTGGCAGACAGTCGCTGCCGAATTGCACCCGCAATCACGGAAACGCCTATTCTGGTGGTGGCCCATTGGTGGCGTCATGGTATTGATTGGAGGTTTGTGGACTTTGAATAACGCTATTCAACTCGAAGCTTTTCCCGTATCCGCTGTGACAGCTAAAACAAGTTCGATTGTCAAGGAACCAGTTGATCATAAAGCAATTGAATTTTCAGGTGTTAAGTGGGCAGCTCCCGTAGGGAAACCAAGTAACTGGGTACGTAATAAAGAATTAAGGTCAACTAACTCAACCGCTACTTCCATTAAACCGCTCGCGGGCCAGGAAAACCACCTTGTCATTAACTCAATAGTAGATAAGTCTGAGGGTAATCAGGCACAGCTGAGCAGCTCCGAGCCTGAGCATACCACCTACACTTATAATTCGCCTGGCAGAAATGCGGAACAGTTGGAGATTGGATCAGTTGCGGCACTGCGCGACCTATCCATTATTGCGCCACTGGATAAAAATGGAGCGGACCTTCTTCCGACGGATGAAGTTGTACTTCCCCAGGTACAATATAGTGGTAACCCAAACCAACGGAAATTCACAATTATGGTGGGATGGCAGAATACCTTCGTCAGGGATCCAGCAGTCCAGGAAAAAACTACAACAAATCTATACGTCGGTATTGCAGCAAAGCTATATCGGAGTTGGGAAGGTACCATTCGTTACAGCCAAGGCAGCTTTCAAAGAACAACAGAACAGACACCTGCTACCTACAATATTCCATTAATGGATATCCCGGTGGGTTTCACAACTCCAAACAAGACCGAGTTGCGCTATGAACGGCAAGTTTTAGAAGTAGGCCTCCGGCACCGCTTGCCCTTCCTCAAATGGCCACGAGTGCATCTACAGAGCGGATTGTTATTGGCGCGAAATAGGCAGCTATCCGCTACCTATGCCTATCAGAATATTTACCAAAACTTCACTGTTGAATCAACCCCTGACAACCAACCCTGGCACGGTGCAGCCATCTTCGGTGGTGCCACAGTTGAGGTACCTCTAATAAAGGGAATCAGCGCTACTACTGGCTACCAGTTTTATCGAGAGTTAAACCAGCAATACCTGCAATGGCGCTCCAGCCAGCAATGGCAGCTTGGTCTATCCTATCAATTCTAACAACTTGATCAAAATCCAAAGGACATGAGTAATAATCGCAGAAAATTCCTCAAGAACACCACCCTGGCCGCTCTTGGTTTAGGGCTCAGTAGTAAAGCACAGGCCAGTGCAACAAGCAACGCCAAAGCAGCCTTTAACTGCAATTCTACAACCCTGGACTACTATGGCGAGGGGCCCTTCTATACTGATGGTCCACCCCTCATGGTAGACAATCAACTCGCTGCGCCAGATGAACCCGGGCAGCGTATGATTATTAGCGGTCGGGTACTCAACTTAGATTGTTCTCAATTCATCCCCGATACGGTCATCGACGTTTGGCATGCCGATGATGCCGGTCAATATGATAACCAAGGCTTCAAACTCCGTGGTTTTACTCGTACGAATGATCAGGGATTTTATCTGTTTGAAACCATTCTACCCGGTAAATACCTCAACGGTTCTCAGTTTCGCCCTTCGCATATTCATTACAAGATCACGCCTCCGGGCTTTGCTCAACTGACCACCCAACTCTACTTCGAAGGAGATACTGATATTCCTGGCGATGCTGCTGCCTCAATCACCAGTGGCCCCTATGATGCTAGGGAACGAATTATTCCGCTCTCTGAAAATAGCGAAGGCACTCTAGAAGGCACCTTTGATATTATGATAGATGGAGAGGGGATTGCGGTAGGAACACGTGATCTACACTTGGATAAAGGAATGGTGTACAAAGTGGCGCCGAACCCCTTTACAGAAGAAGCAGAGATTCACTACGGCGTATTCAAGAGGGCTAAAGTAGGCTTAGTCGTTTTTGATTTAGCAGGACGCATGATTGCCACGCTTGAGGACGGTGAGCAAACTGCTGGAAAGTATTATGCCACCTGGCGGCCAGAAGCAGGCCTCAGTCCAGGACACTACTTTGTAGCTTTGAAAATAAATGACCTACAGGTACACTATCTGAAAGTCCTCAAGCAATAAATGGCAAGGGGGAATCACGTTACTTGATACCACTGCTTAGGGGTAGATTTTTCCGTTATTCGAAAAAACGGCTATCTTTCTCCACACAAGCAAAAAACAAGTCGTTTCCCATATGAGCCAACTCCAGCGCCGCCTTACCCTGTATGGTTTAACCATGGTTGCAGTCGGCAGCTGTATTGGTGCGGGCATCTTTGCCACTCCTGGTGAAATTGTTGCCACTTTCCCGCACGCCGGTTGGGTCATCGTCCTTTGGGTAGTTGGTGGTTTAATTACATTAACTGGAGCCCTGACTTTTGCTGAGCTTGGTGGCATGTTTCCCAAAGCGGGTGGTATCTACGTATACCTTAAGGAGGCTTACGGTAAATTACCCGCGTTCTTGTACGGCTGGGTGACCTTATTGGTAGTAAACACGGGTTCGCTAGCAGCCCTAGGGCTGATTTTTGCTAAGTACCTGACCTTCTATATACCGCTCACGGAGCCGGAACAGATTTGGGTAGCCATTACCGTTATTGCCAGTCTGACTTCGCTTAATATCCTTGGCGTTAATACCAGCCAGTGGATCATTAGCGTATTCACCACTACCAAGTTATTGGCATTACTGGTGGTGATCCTGCTGGCGGGTATGTTACGTGATCAAACCGATCATGTGCACATTTGGTCCCTTGGGGAAAACTTGCCTAGCGACTGGGTGGGCTTATCACTTACCGCTCTCATTGGGGTGTTATGGTCATTTGGCGGTTGGCACCACGCCACTTATTTGGCTGGAGAAACCAGGCATCCACAACGCAATGTACCCCGTGCAATGCTGATTGGTGCCTTGGTAGTAACCTTGACTTACGTGCTTACAAACCTGGCGTATCTCTGGCTATTGCCGCTGGAAACGATTGCCGGCACAGAACGGGTAGCGGGTGATGCCCTGGAGGCCGTGATGTCAGGTGGTGGAAAGGCCGTCGCACTATTGATCGGTGTTTCCGTCTTTGGCACCATTGCAATCTACACCATGTCGGCACCCAGGATTTACTTTGCTATGGCGCGTGATGGCGTATTTTTTGGTTTCCTGGCTCGCCTGCATTCGAAATTCAAAACTCCGGCTAACGCGATGGCCACCCAGGCGCTATGGGCCATCTTCTTACTTCTTATCTGGGGGCACTTCCACGATTTAATTACCTACGTCACCTTTATTGATGTAGCCTTTATGACCCTAGCGGGAATTGGCATTTTCATCTTTCGGGTACAGCGTGCTGACGTTAACCGCCCCTATCGTGCCTGGGGGTATCCCGTTATTCCTGGACTCTACGTATTGATCACCTTTGCCTTTCTGGTCAATACTTTTATCGAAAAACCAGAGCAGACCAAAGCGGGGCTAGCGGTGCTGGCCGCGGGGGTTGTGGTTTATTTCTTGATTAAGCATTTTAGGAAGGATACTTCGTCGGAGCAGGGGGTTCGCTGACGCTCACGGTTGAGCTCGCATGGCTCGCGGGGGAGTTCACTGCGTTCACGGCTGGTGTTCGCTGACGCTCACGGGGGGAGCTCACTTTGTTCGCGGTAGCAACTCGCTGGCGCTTGTGGAAAAGGCTCACTACGCTCGCGGGAAAACTCACTTCGCTCGAGCTTGCAGCTTACTATGCACACTGGAATATTCAGTAGAAAACACTGTTTATTTCTCGACCTGTACCACGGATACCTAGCCTCAAATCAAGTTCCCCCACATACATCACGAGTTTTCCCACAACAAATACAGTGAACTATAACCGTGAGCGTAAGCGAACCTTAAATGAACGGAATCCCAAAGCGCGGCCCAAACTGGAGTAGGAAGACCAGTACCAGCAGCAGCAAGTGCCAAGCTTCGGCAGTAGCCGGTCTGGCCTTGGTGAAATTGATGCTAAGAAACACGCCAATAAAAGGTGCAGCGGCCAAAGCGTGTTGGAGGTTCCAGGGCATTGTAAACAGCGCAGAAATACCACTAGCTAGCAACAGCCAATACAAAATATTGTATTTAATCTGCACATCCATCTTACTTTTCTGCCGGTATAGCCCGCGACTGAATATGACCAGCATCAGAAGTGCAGACAAGAAAAGCAGGCGAAAATAGGGTACGGCATCCCAATTCATAAACTCTGGCAAACTGATTACGCCAGACCATTGCTGGGTCCAAAAGGCCCGGAATTGATCCGTCCAGAAGTAATAAACGCCTAGCATGTAGAGTGGGAAGGCGGTACCTAGGATCAGGATGAGTTGATCCCGAAACTTTCCGCTCTTCAGAATAGGTAGCATAATGCTAAAGCCCAATAAAAAGAAGACGTAAGATGGAACAAAGAACACTGCAAGACCCATCCAAAAACCAGCATTAAATATCAGACCTGCGGCGTTTTGCACCCGAAAAGCATTCAGATAGGAACGTACCGCCAGTAAGAGGAAAACGTTGGCAAAATGGTAGGCAGACAAGGCCAGAAAATCAGGAATAGCTGAACTCACCAACACCAGAAACACGCCGGGAAATAAATTGACCGGGCTTAACATCCGATGCTTGAAAATAATGCTATTGACCAGAAGAGCTTGAATAAACAGCAGCAATACGGTAGTTGGGAGGTGCCAAGACAAACGCTCATTAAACATTGCCTGGAGCCATTGATTGGCAATACCTGGCGCATCAGTAATAGCGCTGGCAGGTTCCCAAAGACAAACCAAATGCAATAGAAAGGCGTAGCCTAATATTAAGACGCCGACAAATAATTGATTGGTGCGAAAAAAGCTTAGCAATGGCCCGGTGGTTGTGTTCTCCCAAAAGTAGTAAAAGCGGATTTATGCAAAAAAGAAAAAAAAATTCTCCGATTTATGCATTTTTTATGATTACCTACTCTTTATGTACGAAATGAAGATACGATAGATGCATTGATCCCAAAAGAAACACACCCCCTATTAAGAATCCCCCAATATTTTTTCAAGTTTCCTAAACACCCTATTCGCTTAACCCCTGAAAACCCTATAATTGATTTCTGAACATTTGCTTGTAACAGAAAGCCCGCGACTACATAGTCAGCGGGCTTTAGCTTTTTAAGGGGTTAGGTGAATGGTTTGTAAACCGTCTATTTTCGAAGGGATTCGAAAATGAACTCGAAAATGAACTTGTCAGTTCAAAGAGAAGCCTTGGGTTTCGTTGCAGGCAAAGAAGCTTAGTTCGGTTACTTTGAGTTCATCCACCATGCACCAAGGTAAGGTTGCGGCCAGTTGGCGTACATGCCACTCAGTTTGTGCAGTCAGAATCGCCCACCAGCGTCCTTCATCTTCTGAAACAGCATACTGAAGTAGTTGCCCCGCCAACAACATACGATCAACGGCTACCTCTTGTGCCAGCGCAACTTGGCTATCCTGCTCTTGCTCCAAATGTGGTAGAGAACAGGAAATTAGAAAATGAGCAGGTTCAAACATAGAAATCGAATTATCGTACTGTAAAGGTAGGCATTTCACTAGTGGAAAAAGCCTATGTAATGAATGTTTGTCGCGAGAATTGCCGCTTGCTAGTATCTTCGCAGACGTAATCATAATAACGCAATAAAGCATGAAAAAATTCATTCCGTACCTGGCTTTTTTCGGACTCTTCTCTCTCTTTTCAGCGAATGCGCAAACCTATACACCGGTAGTCATTAATGCCGAGGTATTTTTCCGTACCGAATTGGAGACCATCGATGGCGTGATTGCTTCTGAAGTCACCGTAGCTAATTTTGAGAAAATCGATGGACAGCTTTATAATCGAGTCTTCTTCAAGCGCGGCTTCGGGGCCGATGAGTTAGTAGGGTACTTGCGTGAAGATCCCGGCACCAGTGAAATCTACTTCCGTTCCATCACTGATCCTACAGAATGGCTGGTGCATGACCTACGACTAGAAGTAGACGACGTAATAGAACTGCATGCCCGTTGGTGTGATGGACTAAACGGAGATGAAGCTCAGGTAGTAGAAGTTAATGAGGTAGAAGGGCGACGCGAGCTGGTCTTTGATCGCTTGATTGGCGACAGTGAATTTTGCGAACCCTTAAGATTCTTAGAAGGTGTTGGTCCCAACGCCACCCTAATCTTTCCCCTTCTGCGGGACGCCATAGCTGAAAATGGTACCGCCCAGCGCATCTGTCATGCGTCCCATGACAATGTTATTTTCTATCCGGCAAACACTAATGTTGATCTCTGTGGAGATGCCATTACGGATACGAATGTGTTAGTGGAGCAATTCGGGCGCATCTTTCCCAATCCGGCCCAAAACCAGATTTTTCTAACCGATTTCCCCGAAGCAACATCGGTCCAAGTCATGAATAGTCATGGGCAAGTACTACTAAAACTACAATCCCCTGCTTCTATCGATTGTAGCAATTGGCCAGTGGGAGTATACTTTTTTCACCTACAGTCAGCGGGTAATCAAATGGTGAGCAAGGTTGTCAAAATATAATTTCATTACTTTCAAAACAAATTGAAAGTTTGCTCGTTTAGCTAATAGACACCCGCTTCTAGTAATGAAAACCCTTAGCTATGCGATTCCAAATTAAACAGCCGAATACCCGAGAATTAGAGAACTTCGTAGCAGAGCTGGCGGATGTACCTTACAGCTACCCGGAGGTCGGTGCTTCCGCAGGGCAATTTCCCAAGGGCTACCTGCATAGTTATGATCGCTTTTACCTGGGAGAAGGACAAGCTATTTGGGAGCAAGCATGCGACCTGATCCGCAACTGGAAAATGTTTCCAGTGGACTGGACCTTCACCTACCCCACTCAACCGCCAATAGTCAACCAAGTGGTAGCTGTCTGCTTTCGCCAGTTTGGACTTTGGTGGAGAAGTGCCTGCCGCATTGTGTATTGTGTAGAAGATGATAATCAGTATGGCTTCGCTTACGGTACACTACCGATTCACGCCGGAAGCGGAGAAGAGTATTTCGGGGTAGAGCGCGACCAAGAAGGGCGGAGCTGGTTTGTAATCAAGGCCTTTAGTGTACCTCAATATTGGGGTGCCCGCCTTTTGCCCACCTACATGCGGGCACAACAGCGTAGATTTATTGGCGAAGCTGGCCGCCAAATGCAGCATTTAGTTAAAGCTCAACAAGCTGTGAGTGTATGATTAATCGACGGCACCTCCTACTCTACCTATTAATAGCGGTAATCGTATTAATCTTTCTTCCTATCCAATCCGAATGGGCAGAAACCTGGCTGTATCGCATTCTCCTTATGGGGCCATTGCTGGTGGTCCCAGTTGGTATTCAGATTCTTGCAGAAAGATTCTCCATTTCCATCTCTCTAAACTACTTATACTCCTTTATTAGCGCGCTCTTATTGCTTCTAGTGGCATATTCCTTACCAGCTGATATCTTTGCTGCCGCACTTAGTTTACCCTGGCTACTATTGACCATTTTATTTGCCTTATTCACATTTCGAAATCGGCAGTTTCTCCCTCTCGCCAGTGTGCTGGCAGCTTCATTCTTACCGGTTGCCGCAGCTTGGATGACCGCGGACCGTTTAGGTTGGCAGCCACTTGGGTTTGACCCAGTAATTGTACTCCTTACTGGTATTCATTTCCACTATGCGGGTTTTGCGCTAGCTAGTCTGACGGCTCTGCTCCCCAATAGTACTGTTAAAGACTACTTGAGTATTGGATTACTGCCCGGAGTAGCGGGCGTAGCAATTGGAATTACCAGTACACAGCTGGCCGGGCCCGCCTGGATTGAAATAATGGGGGTAACCACAATGGTAACGGTAGGAATCGGCGTTGCCATTCAACAGCTTCGTATTGCCTGGCGAACAAGCACCCCAGTCTTAATCAGTCTCTTACTGAGTTTTGGCAGCATAGCCCTAGCTGGTGGTCTGTCTCTAGCGTTACTGTACGGTTGGCGATTTCATTACCAGTGGGAATGGCTCACCATACCCTGGATGTATGCCACTCACGGACTACTCAACTCCTTAGGTTTTACCTTATTCAGTTTTCTCGGCCATTATCAATTTCAGACGCCGCAATAGCTGAAGTTAAGGTGAACTTCGGATTTAAACTAACGTGAGGTTGGGCTCAGACAATTGCGTAAAGTGTTGTTAGTCAAAGCCCACCTCCCAGTAGAGGGTAGAAAGTAGAAGGTATAAGGACGCCATATTGTCTTTCTACCTTATTCATTTTACAACGTGAGGTTATGATACTCAGCAACTTAGTAAGTAATTCAACCCCCAACCTCACGTTAAACTACTGATGATTAATGATGTATGCTACTCAAAGCTCACGTTAACGTTACTAATCCCTCCGCACTCGAGTAGAGTGTAGCATCTTCAATTTCCAACCATCTTCAGTGTAAATACTAACTGCGCTTTCAAGCCAGTGGAGCTCAAAAAGGACGGAATCACCCACCGTCCAGGTGCCGTAGTTGTGATAAGCTGTCCAGACTGTTTTCCCGTCGGCTACTGTTTCCAGAAAGTCAAAATCGTTGGTGCGGGTATAGCCTTGTGCAGCAGCATTAGGTTGCTCGCGCAATTGGTAATTTTGAATGGTATCGTTGGTCCAAACCTCGCCGTGTTCCAGTAACAAGAAATCCTCGGTATGCAAACGGGTAACAGCGCCGGTGTCCAGCCCCGACCACACCTGATCAAAGGCGTCTCTGACCAATTGTTCTACCGCATCTTCCGCTTTGGCGGCATCAGGTATGTTATTGGCAGGCGCTTCGGTGGGTGCATTGCAAGCGCAAAATAGTACTAGAAGTAATGGAAAAACGATGTGAATTGGCTTCATGATGGTCTACAGGTTTTGTGGCGCCGAAGATAAGAGGTCTAGTGGTGTTAATCACATAAAAAATAGGAAGCCAGTACGTTCACCAGCTTCCTATTCAGTTTTGCTATTGCACAAATAATGCTGTATTTACTCCATCCTAACCGGTTCCATTTCCCGGAATAGATTAACGGTAATAGCTTCTACTTTTTCCCGGTATTCCGGAAAATCTTCCGTTACCAAACGGTTGACCTCCTCCAATACCTCAGCCGTATGTCTTTTGGCTTTATCCATGGTAAATCCGACCATCTGACTAGGCGCTCCATTGATACCATTAATGTACCGGCCCACGGCTCCTAAGCTGCTTCTCAGGTTAGTAGGGTTGCGCTTGATGCCTTTCACATCAGCTGGTTCCATATACAAGAGCTCAACCGTGGCAATACTATCTTTCAAGGCTTTGCCCCACTTCTTCACTTCGGCTTGCACCGAATCTGGAGCGTGTACCAGGGCTTGTTGAACGAGCTTGATATCCTTGCGCATCTCCTGCAGGCGGTTGAATCCCTCGGTTGCGGCTTCGATAATTTTGTCTAGTTCAGCACGGGCAGCCGCACGATTTTCCCAGGTACCGTTCAGGTAGCGGATACGAGGATCAGCATGCACCTTTACACTTGTTTCTGCCGTTTCCTCGCCGTAGGTCATCAGAATTTGGTAGGTACCAGGTTGCACGCTAGCACCACTAGGTGCATCCGCATCAGGCTTGACTTCCCGACGGCTCGGGAAACGAATACCGTCCTCCCGCAAATTCCAGGTAAAGCGGTTGAAGCCGGGCTCTACTTTGC
Source organism: Bacteroidota bacterium (assembly GCA_039816955.1). Lineage (GTDB taxonomy): Bacteria > Bacteroidota > Bacteroidia > Chitinophagales > Saprospiraceae > Lewinella. The sequence goes on along the minus strand of JBCBWU010000122.1, from coordinate 776 downwards.
GGCTATAGGTACGAATGGTATCACCATCACTATTGACTACTTGAATCTTCACCTTATCTCCACCACGGCGTTTCTTGCGCTTGGGTTCTTCTGATGCGTCTTCTTCGGCAGCGGGCTTTTTCTTCGGTTCTTCCGTCTCTTCTTCCTTGTCCTTTGGCTTTACCCAAACACTGAGCAGTGCTCCGCGAGGGCGATCCTCACCCACAAATTCCGCATCCGCGTAAAAACGTACGCCCTGATAAGAACGGCGGGCGGCCAGGTACGCATCCGGAGAAGGGAAGGCGGCAAACTTTTCGTCTAAAACAGCTCCTTCGGTTTTTGCTATTTCTCGCATCGGACGTAAGTCATCCAGAATCCAAGCAGCCCGACCAAACGTGCCAATGATCAAGTCATTTTCCCGAGGGTGAATTTTCAGATCCGCCACTGGTACGCCAGGAAAACCTTCGGTCCATTTTGTCCAGTTGGCACCGTAGTCTACACTGAAGTACAAACCATGATCCGTGCCCAACCAAAGATGCGCCGGGGCCTTTGGGTCTTGCACAATGCTAAGGGTAAAACTGGATGCATCATCAGCATCCACAATCCGTGCCCAAGACTGACCATAATCTTTGGTATGGTAAGCCATCGGCTCAAAATTATTGCGGCGATAATCGTTTACGATAACAAAAGCCTCACCGCGATTGACCTGAGATAGCTCAATGTAGGGAATCCAGCTACCCGCCGGCATACCAGGTAGGCGATCGGCCAGATTTGTCCAGGTGTCACCACCATCACGG
>JBCBWU010000121.1:0-23002 GCA_039816955.1 Bacteroidota bacterium | reverse complement strand
GATGGATGACTGTGGTAATATGAATTTTGAAGAGCAAGTAATTACCATAGTCATCCATCGCCGTCCATTGGCGGATAATCTGGTAACTATACGCAGCGCCCCCCCCTACCTCTGTCAAGACGGTCTGCTCAGTGTAGCTTACCGGTACGGTTCCCAAACAATTATCCGTGGCTGTCAGGGTCACGGGTGCAGGTATGGTCGCATCACAATCCAGCGTGGCATCCGCAGGAGCGGGAGCTGCAAAGGTCGGCGCTAGTTCGTCGTCGATCGTGATGAGCTGTTCGCTGATGGCTTCGTTACCACAATTATCAAGGATGCGGTATTTGCGCAGTACAATCTGCGGACAAGTATTACCATCGGTTGTTTCCTCAATCAGCATGAAAGAGGCGGCATCAATACCACAGTTATCGCTGGCGGTATTACCATCGGCCAAAAACTCGGCCAGGCTGGTATAAGCTGGAATATCACTTAGGGCACAATCCGTTTCAATGCTTGGACAGCTGATCATCGGAGGCTCGGTATCATCAACGGTGATGATCTGGTTGCAGGTGCTTGTCGTTCCACAGGCATCTTCCACCTGATAGGTACGCACGGTGGCAGCCGGACACGTTCCGGTAGTTACTTCATTGCTTAAGCTAAAGGCGGTGATACCACAATTATCACTGGCAAAACCACCCGCCGCGGTGAAGGCGGTAAGATCGGTGTAGGCCGGCAAATCAGAAAGCAGGCACTGCGTGCTGAGCGGGCCAGGACAAATGATGATTGGCGCTTCATCATCCTCTACTGTGTAGGTTACGATACAAGTCTGTTGCATGGCCGGTGAGGTACCATCTCCCGGATCACTAATGGTGTAGGTTCTGGTAAGAATGTAGGGATCACCCACACAACCAGTGCCACCGTTATCGCTATCGGCCGCGCTGATGGTAACCATACCACAGGCGTTCAAAACCGCGGAGACTTGGTCAATTGCATTGAATTCCGCCACCGTAGTAGCAGCAGCAGGTAAATCCGAAAGGCAAGTGAAGGTGCCACCATTAGGGGCCGGGCAGTTTACGTCCAGAAAGCAGTTGGGGAATACCACCAGCGCAGTATCCGGTTCACTTAGCACCACTCCGTTAGGATCCTTACCAGTCACTGTTGCTTCGTTGATGATAGGATCAAGCCCGGTATCGGCATCCATTTCCACCACAATCTGCACCGTAATTGTCTGATCGGGCTCCAGGCATCCATCCATACCGTTTAGAAGCTCATCAATAGCTCCGCCATTGTAGCCGGGATTGGGCGTTGGTGCTTCGGTGGCATTCGTGAGGCTAACGATGCTTGGCGTTTCCACCACATTAATAAAAGTGCTACCCAGCTGGGCGATCAAGTTATCCGTAAGCTGTAGCATGCTGAGCTTCTCATTGCCATCATTGGTGATGATGAACTGGAAGGTCACATCATAGTGCCCAGGAATTGCGCTAGCGGCGGGCACCATGCCCACCGTTTGTTTCACTAGACCAATGGCTGGAATAGTAACAAAAGCCGGATCCTGATCATCTTCATCTGTAGCGGCAATTTCATCGTTCGGGCTACCGGTACCGTCTCCCTCAACTGTATCATCAGAGGGCGTACCAGGATTACCACCGGCATCATTGCCGAAATTGGAATCTGGCGTACTATCGATATCGTCGAAACGTGGATTGAAGCTATCATCAAAGGCGCTGCTGATCTCAGCTACATTGACGTATTCATCAGCATTGGCGTCTTGAAGTTGGAGGGTAATCATAACACTTTCCTCCTGCCCCGGAGCAAGTGGGCCGGCGATGGTTGTGCTGGCCTCATTACCCATAAGGGTCCAAGGTGGTGTATTGCTACCCAACCAAAGGTATCCTCCGGGGATACTATCCGTAACTGTTATGTCTCGAGCGGTAACACTACCCTGGTTAATAACTGTGATGAGGAAAGTAACTTCATCACCGAAGGCATAAGGTGGATCGGTTACAAGCGTCTTGATCAAGGCTAAATCGAATATTTCCAGGAATGCTGGATCGTGATCATCTTCGTCTGTACCGGGGTCCGTGCTGCTGGGTGTGCCAGTGCCATTACCTCCCGTGACATCATCAGAAGGGCTACCGGGGTTACCGCCGGCGTCGTTGGTAGGATCATTATCCGGAGTGCTATCTTCGTCAAAGACCGAGACATCATTGCCGAGCGTATCCTGAAAGGCCGCAATTTCCGCATAGTTGGTCCAGGAATCGGCGCTACTGGCCATATTCAGACGGACTTTCAGCGGAAGGTCAATTGTTTCTCCCGGACTGAGGGTATCCGGCACGATGGTCACCAGGCGATCAGGAGCGACTTGTGTCCAATCTGGATTGAGCATGGGTAAGAATCCAAAGCCATCCGGCAAATAATCATTTACACGAATTTGGCTGGCTGCTTGCTGGCCCTGGTTTTCCAATTCGATATTGAAGCAAACGGTATCTCCGTAACTCAGGCCAGGGAGGTTGGTAATCGTTTTGCGCAAAGCCAGGTCAAAACTACAAGGCTCAAAGGCAGGCAGCGTCGTCATAGCAGTACAGTCGTCTGCTCTTACAAAAGCTACTGTTACCGTTTCTCCGGTACTAGTTTGATCAATGAAATCCGTAAGTACCAAGTTGCCAGAAAGATCGGTGACTGCAATACGTTGCGTGATTCCGTAGTAACTGACCACTAGGGTATCATCACCAAAGAATTGATCGTAGGTATAGGGATTATCTTCCCAGTTGATTTCAAGGGTCAGTTCCCGTTGCAGATCATTTCCTACCGGCTGACAGTCGCTGATCAGCGCGTCCACTTCCAAGGAACAATCAGGAATAAAGCCCGCATCAATAGTTGGGTTGTAAGTATCCCAGGGTAGGTAGTAACTGGTAGTAAAACCCGTATTTGGATCGGCATCGCTATCCAGGGTATCATCACCGCTATCTTGTCCGGTGCCGACAAAACCATCCAGGGGTACAAACTCAACGATATAACTCCCCTGCACCAGATCATCAAACTGGTAGAAACCGTTTGCATCCGTAGTCGTCGTTCCTATGAGGGCACCGGTTACACCATCGTAGAGGTTGACAACGGTACCGGCGATTCCCGGTTCTGCCAAGTTCTGCAAGCCATTTTGATCAAAATCAAACCAAACTGTATCTCCCAAAGAGGCAGTAGCTCCACTGCAGTCAACGCCATTGACATTGTAAATAAAACTAGCGCCACAGCCATCATCCGTCTCGTAATTGACCGTATAAGTCATGAGTCCGGCGAGCACTTGATCAATCACCACAAAGCTAGAGTCCGGTCCAGGAAAAGATAGCCCGGTGGAGGGCATCCACACGAAGTTGCTACCGCCAATATTCAGCGATGGTAGCTGGTACATTTCGTCGATACAAGCGGTGATATCCGCCGTTTCGTTTACGCTGGGCTGGAGCTGAATAGTCACTGTATCAAGCTCGTAGCAGCCGCGGTTACTAGATCGCAAAGCGTAGCGGATCGTCTGCACTGCGCCCGTGTTATTGAACGCCTGAAATACCGTTGGGGTATTGCTGGTAGTACTCAAACTTGAAAGTGAAGAGCCGTCAATACTGAGCCACTCAAAATTGTAACCATCAATGGGGTCGGGACCAATGGAAATTGGATCGCCACTACAAACCGTGTATTCCATCGGAAAGTCGATGATAATTTCCGGTTCGACCTGGAAGGAGGGGACTTCCCTACAGGTACAGGTAGTCTCAGGATTGAGTACCCCAATGATAGTACAGACCGAGGTAGAAGGAAAATCCTCCGTGCCAGCAAGCAGAAGGCATTCACCAAATTCCAAGGGATCTGTTAAGGTTTCAGTTATAGTAAACAGCAATATATCGGGTGCGGAACGGAAGCCGTTTAGGTCAACATCTTCGTAAATCTCGAGCGATACCGTCTCGCCACTTTGCAAAGTAGTTGGTCCCAGGTTACAAACCTCGGCATCGAAAGCAGCGAGGGCTTCAGTAGAAGAACTCAAGGTGAGGGTAGCATCCAAAATATCAATGCTCAAGTCGGGTTTTTCGACCGTTAGGGTGGCCGTGCCTTCACCAGCAGCTACCGCAATGGAACATACATCACCATTACACGTTTCTTCAACGCGAGTGTAGGTTTGGACCAATAGGTCAAAGTCCGTACAAGCTTGACCTATATCCATCAATTGCACATCGATACTAAAGGCTACATTATCACCAGGATTGAGAAAATTCCCTAGTGACCAACTCAGCACCTGCTGTCCAGCGATCGTGTAAATCACTGGAGGATCAGAAGTAATGTTTAGTACGGGCTGGAACGAACCATCTACGTAACTCAATCCGGGGGGTAGCAAATAACGGACGGAATCCAGAACCCCCGGCGAGCCATCTGATACACTGAGGCTCACAAAGGAGGTCGCCTGCGCGTCGTGACAGGCATTGAGCGTAAGGTCCGCCAAGTTAATATTCATGCTAAAGTCTGGCGACTGGTTTGTCACGCCCAAACGACCACCAGGCTTAATTACAGGACCCAGCGGATCACCACAATTGCTATTACCCTGCGCTACAAACTTGACCTGCGAACCAGAGAAATAATCGCAAGTCGTTTCGGTTTGGAACCTTAGACTGACTTTGTTTTGCGTAAGTGTCAAATCCTTGGATCCAATTAAACCTACCGTAGACAGCGTTTCATCTAAAGCAGAGACGTCAAGGAAGAGTCCTCCACCTGAAGTAACCGGATCACTAACCATTGCAAAAGTAGCGCCGGATGGAACTGCCAATTCCATGGTACCAGGTACGTATTCCTGACCAGGTGGCAAGTAGATATATAGACCAATATCACGTAAGTATCCCAAGTCCGTACTGCGGATTTCGACCTCGTAAGGCACTTGCTCACAGAGGGGCACGTTGATGTCCGAAGCAGGCTCGATGACATCCATATTGATCCCCGCATTAGCACTGGTAAAGGTGAAAGAGGAAGGATCTGAACAAAGCGCATCTTCAATGGTAGTGGGCAGAGCTTCACAATCCCAACCGGCTACTACATCCAGTTGTTCGGGCTGGCAGTTATTCACCCGCACTACCAGTTCAAAGCGGCGCGTTTGGGTACCGTTAACTCCTCCAATGGGATAGATACCGAAGTCGTTAGGGCTAATGGCCATGGTGGTACCATCTTCAATGACAGCTTCCACCACGACCCCACCGGTTGGGCTATTCAAATACAAAAAGCCATTGTCGGCGAAGGTGTTGGTAGTATTAGTGAGTAAAATACCGATGGTATCCAAACCACTGCATACTCGTACGTTGGGCGTTTCGGAGACCACCACCAGATTCGCTCCGCCAGTATACATGAAGCTACCAGAACGAGTTGGACCTTCAATCAAGTCGGTACAGTAGAAATCTGGATTGACTGCCTCATCCAGTTGATAGGTAAGATCGTAATCATCCACTACCGATTGGCAGCCGCCCTGTACACTGAGATAGAAAGTGGCCTCGTAGCCTTCGTCCGGTGGAATTTCAGCGTTTCCGAGGCTTTCAAAGTAATCTTGGGCGGCAAACTCCAAATCATCTCCATTAACGGTAATGAATGTCGGAGGTACGAGCCCGTTCGGTAAATCGACAATGTTATTGGCGGTGGCAATTTGCTGCTGCAAGCGCACGCCAAAGTCATCAAGGCGATAAGCAAATTCACTGGGCTTGGTAAACCTAAAAGTTTGCGGTAGCCCCAATGGACGCACCTCGTAGGGAAACTCGTCAAAGCCTGCTTCTCCAGCATAACGTTCGTAGGTGAAGGAGAAATTGGAAAAACTACAGGCTCCAAAATCGTTTACACTGGCACTTTCTACCGTGGTTAAACCAACCTGGTATAAGCGAGCCTGAAAGTCATTACAGGCCGCAACCGCACCGCTTCCGAAGGGCGCTTCGGAAACGTAGAAATCAGTAGTAAACTCTCGTTGTCTGATTTGACCGTCGTAGGGGGTCTTCACTTGAAAAGACAAGCAGACCGTGACCTCATCATCCTGATCAAAGTCAAAGTCCGCCGGCAGGTCACAGCCTAAGCTATTGAGGGTATCGCGAGAGAAGTTGATGACCAGGCGTTGATTCGCCATGTCAAATTCCACCGGCAATACGTTGCAGCTATGGTTGATGCCATCCTGGTCTACAATCTCTACGGAAGCTGCCAGAGGCTGGTAATCTTCACCAGCAGGAAAATTGATCACGGCAAAGCCGTAGGTATAATCGGTATCATTGGGGTCACTTACCCGGCCACCAAAAGTGGCTTTTAGGGTATCGCCTTGCAGATATCGATCTGTCTGCACCAGTGAAAGATCAATGGGGCCGTCAGGTACTTGATCGTTGTTGGCATCCCCCAAATCAAAACTGATACGCTCGAGTGTAAAATCATCAAAGACCATACCGTCGCATACGCAGCCGGGTTCAGGGCAGAAAATGCGTAGGTTGAGTGGTTCCGGAGCAAAGACTTTGGTGGTTGGACAGCTGACGCAAGTAGGGTCTACAGTGAAAAATGTCTCTTGCTGTATAGATAGTTCATAGACCGGATTAGCGCAATTCGGGTTTTCCGGTTTTTCACCACAATCTCCTTCCAGGCAGAGCGTAAAGGTCATACCCGCACCAATAGAAAAGCCGCCGGGGCGATCGAGGCTAGGGTCCGCATTGGTCTTACACCAACGCACGCGCAGCATATCATCACCGACCATGTTATTATCTACGTACTCTTCCTCACAAGGCACCCAGGTGGTACCATCTACATCTTGCCAAACAGCCGTTCCGGGCTGGTAATCCATTCCACATTCGATAGTGAAGAACGTTTCTAGGTAAGCATCGGGAAAAGAAGCATCATCAAACCAATCCAGCTCCGCGCTGGTTATGGTATATTCTATGGTGGCCTTGTCTCCGTCATTCAAATCCAGAGGGCCTTCCACAAAACCGTTCATGTAGGCATTGTAAGAACCCGTACTCGTGCTGCTGCCGTCAGAGCGATAGGTGGGACACAGGTCTTGGACCGCCAGGACACTGAGCGTACTGCTATAGATATTGAGAAGAGAGCAATCGTTACAGTCGCAGGAATGCACAAGATCATAGTGGATGGAAAGGGTCTCACCAGGCTCCAGGTTGATCCCTCGAATGGTATCCAACACTACACGAATACCACCCGTACAATGGCCCGCATCGGGGCTGCCACTATCTATGGTTTGGTCGGCAATCAGGGTATTGCTTCCATCGGTGATGGCATAGTTACTCAAATCTATGGCGCCTGCTCCAGCTGTAATTTGAATAACCATTTCACTGGTTGGTGCATTACCGCTATTGGTCAGGAGTACATCTACCGGAATAAGTTCATCCGCGTAGCAGGCAGGTCGGTCAATACCGCTCAAGGAGACAGACATGTCAGGAACGGCAGAAAAGATGATGCTAGTAGAAGGAAATTCACCTTGATCTTTGTTCTGGCAGTCGGTTTCGCCAAAACACCCAAACTGCGCACGCCGCTCCACAATTTGCGGCTCCGGAGGACAGTCCGTAAAAGTATACTCCTCCTCAACCACAAAATTGACATCTGGCGGCAGGGTGCTGGTCCCAAACAATGCCATGAAGTGTACTTCTTCTACTAAAAAACACTGAAAACCAGGCTCACCTGCCGTAGGGGTAAGTGGTATACCCGCCACCATGGGCACAATTGTGGCAAAATCTACTTCGGATATGCAGTAAATCACTTGATCTAAAGCACCATTGCCGCCATTCGCTACAGTGGTATTAACGCTGGTCGTAAGGCCAGCGTACGGTTCTACCAAATCGGGCATAGAAGCCGGAATGGACAGATCGGCGGATTGCACAAAGAAGTTAGCGAAGGGGGAATCTTCAGAATCCTCTGAATTCTCACACAAAGGTTTGTGGTCAACGGTAAAATTGAAGGTACCAGCCGCATTTGCGAAAGCACAACTGGCATCTACATCCAGGGTGAACGTAACGGTATTACCCGGAGCAGTAGCAGTCAAGTTTGGCAGTTGAATCTCATTGGGGTTACCAGTATAAGAAACACCAGCGCTAGCCGACATCAAATTCGATTGCAAAATTCCCGCCGGCAGGTTAATCGTAGCTACAATATCTTCCAGGCTTGGCGCCGGACCATCGTAAGTTGCGGTGAAGGTATAAGTCTGACCAGGGCCACAGAGCGAAAGCATTGCGGCAGCTGCGGGTTCGATATTGAGTGTGAGCACTGGATCAGGCACGTCCGCTTCCAGCAAGGTTCGAGGGAAATCGGTAAATTCATCCAGAGCACAATTATCACTTGTCCCACAACCATACTCAACCCGACGGCGTAGGCGGCGCAGGTTACCACACATGACTACTTCCCAACTCTCTGTAACCGGGAAGCTAGCATCCGCAAAAGCTCCTCCTAAAGCATTTTGAATATCCGTTTGGGAAATGGTAAAGCACTGCTCCCCGACCGGAGAAGGAGCTACTGCTAAAGCACTACCTGCTACAGTGATGGAGGTCAGGTTTGCTACTGGGTTATCCTGTACGCAGTAAGTGAGTGCTTCAATTGCTGCGGAGGTAGAATTCTCAACTGTACTTACTACCGAGAATTCGAAGCCCGAATAAGGATAGCTCACCATACCAGGTATGGCCTGAATAATATCTAACCCCGGCGCAACTAAGCTAATGGGATCAGAATCGACTGTAAGCATATTATTCATAGCTCCAGCTACGGGATCGTGGCTAACGGAAACGGTGATAGCTGTCGTCTGGGTCAGGAGATCGCAGTCGGCCGCGAGGGAAACGTCAATGGTGAGCACCTCTCCAGGCTCTAGTTCATCATCTACGGAGAACCCATTGGCCGTCATCGTTGCGCCTCCTGTGACTCCGCTAATACTGACACCAGCTGGTAGGGTAAGCTCAGCAAAGATATTTTGCAAGTCATCGATTGGATCGGTATTCTCCAACTGGACCGATAGGATGGCGTCCGCTCCACAGGCCTCCAGAGTAGCAGGGCTAGTAAGGGTGACACTAATGACTTCCGTCAGTTCATTAGCGGCCAAACTACCTCTTAAGGGGGAGGTATAAAAGCCGGTGCTTATCGCGAATACTGCGCTGACCAAAAGAAGGTGAAATGCGACGAATCGCTGATTGCGTGTAATTTTCCTGTCCATATGATACCATTTGTTACTAGCCGAAACAAATTCCGTGCCGTAGTTCAACAAGCGTACTAGAGCACATGCTATGACGGCATGTTAGCGTATGATGTCAGACCAGTTATTCATGGCTGACGTACAGCATTTAGGGTACCAATGGATAAGTAAAGCCGGAAGTACAGTAAGGATATTGCAAGTAAATGCGAAAGGAATTACAGAACAACACCGAAGTGTCATACTAAGCACGCAATGATTAAGACTACCTCCGTTCCCAAAAGTAACCTGTTTCCCGCGACTAACATAATAACTATGTCACAAACACATCAAAACACCGCTAGACGTTTGGCATTTCCAATATAGAAGCCGATGTGACCATTGTTTAGCCCCCCCCTCTATCTGCGACAGATTTGAGCGGCGGACTAATTATCTATCAAGCTTTTAGCAGTTTTGAGCATAGGAGAGAGACGCCCACAGAAGGGTCATCGTGAACAACGTGAATCGTTTCATGAGGATTTAGATTCTGGTTAATGAAATTTCAGAATGCATCACGTAAATCAGAGTAGATAAAAACAAACTATCTCAAGGAAGCTTCCCAGCCCGATACCAGGCCAGCAATTAGCACCTTCTCGGTATCAATTAGCAATTACACTGCTATTAACATCACCCATTTTTATACCAATGAAGTCAACTTCAATGAGACCATCAGATATGGCTTCAATTTCAATCAGCTCGGGGAAGGTCTCGTGCCAAGGGTTGGCAGGTACGGGGAAGGAATAGCTAGCTGGAATAAAGCGCCAAGATGGACTATCAGGGAACTCCGTAATCACGTTTAAAACCAACTTACGCATTTGAATTAGATCAAATACGCTTACCGTTCCGGATTGATTGACATCCGCAGCAATGATGTGATAGGGCTGTTCAAAGTCTTGGACACCAAGGATATACTTGCCGATGAGAACGATATCGAAGGTGGAGACACCATTAAGATGGTTGTCATTCCGTTCGGCAGTTATCTGATAAGACCCCTCGTCTATTTCTAAATTGTAAGTTCCCTGCGTATTAGTTTGCGCTAGTGTCGTTTCGCCAAAGAGACCACCAACAATCTTTATTGTCACATCAGCAATGGGTTCGTTATCGTAGGTTGCCGTTAAACCGGATAGCAAACAAGTACCATAGCACTCAATAGCGATATGTTCCAGTAATAAGACATAAGAAATACACTCTTGTACTGTGCCATCGGGTAAAAGAGAGTATACGTAAACGACGGTAGTTTCTTCATAGTCGCCAGTAATCCAAAGCGTATCACTTTGCCCTCCAAAAGTAGGTTCAAAGTCATCCCCTTGAGTGATCACCTCATGGGCAGGATAAATAGCTAAATCCAAACTAGTGGCGCAAGAAGCCAGGCTTTCGTCTAAAAAGTCAGTGGCAGGAATGGGCCAGAGGCACTCCCCATCGGTTGGATAGAGGGTGTAGAAGAAGCCATCGCTACATATTAGCGTATCACAAGTCTGCGTAAGGGAGGGCATAGCCCAGAGTAGGGCTACACAGAGTAGCGTCAGTTGTTTCATGAGGATTATGATTAAAATTCGCTTCTAATATAAGGAATTGCAATCATATCCATCCAAGAAGCAAGGAATTCAAAGAGCTGCACACGAATCCAGTTTAGCAAAAAAGATCGCTACAGCTCTGTTATTCTTTTCGCAAAAACTAGCGCAGACGATCCACCGAACGAACCAGTTTTTCGTCTTTATTAATACTACGAAGAGCCAGAAATGCAAAGATTATAATAAGAGCAGGTAAGGCCACCCCGGCAGCAAATTGCGCGGCATCCGCAGCTGAATCGGAGAAGTAACGTTGGGCAGCCCCCCCGACACCAACACCAGCGAGAAAAATGCCCACCTTAGTTAGATTCATTTGGAGTTTGCGGTTGTTGTAGAGGAAAATAATTACCAATAAGAGTAATCCTGCGAGGCCAAAACCAGCCATCATAGCGATGCTGTCTTGGGTATTAAAAGTAGCATCCGCAAAGATGACCGAATCTGCCTGTACTTCGGGAGTGGTAGCAAATGGTACAGCAAACAGTGCAAAAGCAGCACCAGCCGCTAGGAATAGGTAAATGGATTGTATTCTTTGGATCATGTTGATTAGTTGAATTGGTTGTGTTGGTTAGGCCTACGGCCGTGGTTGGTTGGGTTAGTGAATTTAGTTGAGTGACTTCTAATGTGCTCTTATGTGCCTAATGTGGTTCAAAAGATAGCCAGTTGCCAGTATACAGAATTCTCTTGGTGCTCTCTGGTGTCTTGGGTGGTTTAGAAAGTTAGAGTGCTAGAAAGTTGATTTTGAAGAATTCCACTCTAATATTGATTCTAACTCTGATTCCATACCGTTTCTCTCCAGATCATTCTCGTTTTCTTACACCAGCTTATCTTGTGCGGCAAAAATAGTAAATGCTCCATTATCAGCTTAGTCATTGGGAACAGGAAACTTTCTTCCAGGACATAGATATTGCTATCATTGGTAGTGGCATAGTGGGGCTCTCAGCGGCCATTTCACTGCGTGAGCAGGCACCAAGAAAAAAGGTAGTTGTGTTAGAGCGTGGGCCTTTGCCCATCGGGGCCAGCAGCCGCAATGCCGGTTTTGCGTGTTTTGGCAGCCTCAGCGAACTGCTAGACGATTTGGAGCACAGCAACATGGATGAGGTTCTCCAGCTCGTAGAACAACGCTTTCGTGGCCTACAGCGCCTGCGCCAACGGTACAGCGATCAGGCCATTGGTTACGAAGCACTGGGAGGATACGAGGTGTTCCGCCAGAGCGATCAGGAGCGCTTTTCTCACTGCCAGGAACAACTGGACCGCATCAACCAGGAACTAACTCCAGTAGTTGGGGAGGAAACCTACGCCGTGGAAGATAGGGCACTGCAGTCCTTTGGCATGGCAAAAGAGGTAGAGCACCTGATCCTAAACCAGGCCGAAGGGCAACTGCACACCGGCAAACTGATGCAGACATTGCTCCAAAGAGCCCAAGACCTAGGCGTTAAATGTTTTTGCGGCCTTGCGGTGAATGAGTTGTTAGAAGTCAATGACAAAGTGGAGCTTGATACTAATTACGGCTGGTCAGTGACCGCCAGGCGTGTTTTGGTGGCCACCAACGGATTTGCCCACCAACTCCTGCCAGACTTGACGGTACAACCCGCAAGAAACCAGGTCTTGGTCACTACTCCAATTCCTGCGCTGAAGCTGAAAGGCTGTTTCCACTATGATCGTGGGTATGTGTACTTCCGTAATGTGGGCCAACGGGTTTTATTGGGTGGTGGTCGGCATCTCAATCCAGAAGGTGAACAAACAGCCGCCTTTGGCCATACGGAGCAGATACAGGACTACCTCACCCAACTATTGCGAGAAGTCATTCTACCGAACCAACCCTTTGAGATCGAACGCTGGTGGAGCGGTATTATGGGAGTAGGTGACAATAAGAGGCCTATTATTAAATCTATTAGCCCTTATACGACCGTAGCGGTCCGTCTGGGCGGTATGGGCGTGGCATTGGGTACGGAAGCGGGAGAACAGGCCGCCCAGCTACTACTGGAAGAATAAAAGGAAGCACCAATAAAACTTTCCACAACGCAAGAGCCCTCCCGAAAATGCGGAAGGGCTCTTTACCTATCGGAAACCGGCAAAATGCCAGTTAAATCATCAGGTATGGATTAGCAATTGCAACAACCGTTCTGTACCAAGTTAGGATTACGATCGATGTCACGCTGTGGCAAGCCCCAAAATGAATCACAAGCATCGTAGCCAATGCCGCCAAGAACGCTCTCAGCACGGCCAGTACGACGCAAGTCCCATAGACGGTGACCACCTTCCATAGCCAACTCCAAGAAGCGCTCTTCCAAGATCAGATCTTCGAAGTTACCCGCATCAAGAGTTACGTCAGCCAAACCAGCGCGTGAACGTACCTGGTTGATCCACATACTAGCATCAGTAAAATCACCCTGACGAGCTGCTGCTTCCGCAGCGATAAGTACAAGCTCTGCATGACGGATAAACATTACCGGATCATCACCCTGGCCATTAACTGCTGCCGAAAAGTCATCATACTTGAGACCATAAGGAGTACCTGATGGGTTAAAAGTGAAGGTCTGCGCCGCACGGAGATCATCAGCAGTGTAGGCATCTATTAACTTCATTGAAGGCTCAATAGAATGCCGTCCTCCTAGATTAGAAGTTCCGTAGAAAAACGCGAGAGAATTACCATCTGTAGAATTGAACCGCAGTGAGAATACTTGATCATCAAGGAAATCAAATTGCGTTAGGTCAAAACCCTCACCCAATACTTGAGTAGCTAGATCGTAAGCATCTGCCCAACGCTCTTGATAAAGCGCAATACGGGCTAAGAATCCTCTCGCACCATCGGGGCTGGCCTCCAATGACAGACCACTTAGATTATCTATAGCATACTCAAAATCGAGAATAACTTGATCCATCACCTCAGCAGCGGGAGTTGTCGAAACATTCAAGATATCACCAACAATATCTGTTACCTGAGTAGGCTTCAGCACTAAAGGTACATCACCGTGTGCCTGTACTAAATAGAAATAAGCGATAGCACGAGCAAAACGGGCCTCCGCGATAAAATTTTCCCGCAGGCCAGGCTCATCTAAAGAAGGACTTTCAACGTTAGGAACAGTCTCTACAATATTATTAGCAACGTTAATAACATCGTAGAAGTCGCTGAAAGCGGCTGCCCAAGTTCCATTAGATGGAAAGACATTTAAATTACCGAATTCCAAACGTGTTGGGAAAGTACCTGTGAATACCGTTTCATCACTGTGCAACTGCCAGCTCATCATGTAGCCATCAAAGACTAGAGTCGGATCTTGCAACGCATCGTATACACCAGCAACCGCTCCCTCAGTTGATCCGCGATCAATAATTGCGATTTGAGTGTCCGTAGAATTCACTGGGACTGGATCATCCAATGAGAAATAATCACAAGAAGGAAGAATGAGTAGGGCCAAAGCCGCTACGAACATCCAGTTATTAATTTTACACATAATTGCTTTCTTTTTGGGTTGATTAGAATCCGAGGTTCAGACCAAACTGGATCGTACGTGCTAGCGGATTTGTCAGGAAGTCTGTACCAAGCGCTACATTGGCATCACCAAAAGTGCTTACCTCTGGATCAAACCAGCTGTAGTCGGTCCAAGTTACCAAGTTGGTACCTTGCACGTATACACGTAGTGAACGGAATCCGTCTCCGAGAATAGTCTTAGGGACGTTATAAGCCAACTGCGCCGTCTTGATCCGTACGAATGATCCATCCTCTACGAAACGATCTGACTCACGACGGTTGTTGTTGGGATCACCGTTTACAATACGTGGGAAGTCGTCCCCATCACCTTCTGCACGCCAAGCACCTTCAAATGAACGTACCGTTGGAGCAAATACACTGTTCAGACCTTCAGCAAAAGCCAGGTTGTTGTTGAATACTTCATTACCAAAGGAAAACTGAACAAACACATTCAAATCAAAGCCTTTGTAGCTGAATTTATTATCAATACCACCGGTAACATCAGGCAATGCTTGACCAATGAAAGTACGGTCACTATCATTGATAACACCGTCACCATTCAAATCCTGAAAACGGTAGTCACCAGGGGCAGCACCAGGCTGAATAGCGTGTGCTTCTACTTCAGCTTGATTCTGGAAGATACCGTCGGTTACCCAACCGTAGAAAGAACCTAACGGCTGACCTTCCTCAATACGAGTAGCAAAACCAAAGTCAAGTGGCTGATCGTTAAATACTTCTACTACCTCATTGGTCAAGAAACCAGCAGTAATAGTCGTGCTCCAGCTGAAGTCGTCACTGTAAGGTGTGAAAGTCAGCGCCAGGTCAATACCAGTATTACGCATATCACCGATATTCTCAGGAACCGTCAAGAAACCAGAAGTTGTGGGTACTGGGCGGTTCAAGATCAAATCAGAGGTGTTCTTAATGTAGTATTCAACTGTTGCCGCAATCTTATTATCCATGAAAGCCAGATCGATACCAAAATCAAACTGATTCGTCGTTTCCCATACCAGGTCAGGATTACCTAACTGATCAGGAGCAATACCAGGAGTTGTCAAATAAGTAGCCCCTGCACTGTATAATTCACGTGTAACGAAGTTATCAATGTTGTTGTTACCCGTTACACCAAAGCTCGTACGTAGCTTGAACAGATCAAAAGTACCGTCATCCAATACACCCGCATTTACCAAGTTGACACCCGCAGAAGCACCGGGGAAAATACCCCAACGATCATTCACGAAACGGCTAGAACCATCCGCACGAACGGAAGCCGATACGAAAAGTGTGTTATCAAAACCCAAGTTTACGTTAGCCAAGTAAGAATTTAGTGCATCACCGGTAACATTACCAGTTACTGTACCTGGGTTAGCCGCAGATCCAGCGTTAGGGAAGTTATCAGCAGGCAAATCGTTCGTCTCAAAATACGTACTACGGAAGTCATCACGCTGATAAATCGCAGCAGCAATAGCATTTACCGAAGTAGTACCAAATTGATTACTGTAACCAAGGCGATACTCTTGAATCAAACGGTTGTAGTTATTAGAACCTTCAGTGATACCCCCCTGAGCAGATTGCTGAAGAATCGAAGGGAAGAACACACTTTCATCAGCGGCACTAGCATCCAAGCCAAACTTAGCCGTAGCCGACAGGTTATCCGTCAAAAAGTAAGTAGCTTCGACATTACCAATCACACGATTAGTACGAATAAAGTGATCGTATTCTTCAGTAGCCGCAACTGGGTTTTCCAAACCAAAAGCACTACCGTAAGAACCGTCCTCGTTTCGGATAGGAAGAGTAGGAGGTAACAAGATAGCAGTAGAAACCGCACCAAAAATGTTGTTATCGTTCTGAATCAACTTGTTGATAGAACGCGTAAAACCTAAATTCATTGAGGTCTTGAAACGATCCGTCACTTGATGATCCAGATTCAGACGACCAGAGTAACGTGTAAACTGTGTACCGTTCAACGCACCTTGATTATCATCGTAGTTCATACCTAGGAAGAACTTCGTCCTCACATCACCACCAGTGATATTTACACCATACTGCTGGATAGGATTCTGATCAAAAATCAGATTTTGCCAATCGTTACTAACACCCTCATTTACCCAAGGTAATTGGTCTGTACCGAAGATACCCGTGATGTATTCACGGTATTGTTCGTTATTTACTACAGGAATGGTTCGAATCGCATCGTTGAAGCCGTAAGAGGCATTGAAGTCCACTTTAGTTTTACCAGCCGAACCACGCTTAGTCGTAATCAAGACAACACCGTTAGCCGCACGAGAGCCATAAATCGCCGTGGTAGAGGCATCCTTAAGTATCTCAATAGACTCAATTTCTGCTGGGTTGAGATCAGCTAATGAATTGGTGTTTTGACCGCCAAGCGTATTATTATCTTCGTTAAGAAAACTTTCGGCAACCATTGGAATTCCGTCTACAACAAAGAGCGGTTCATTACTTGCTGTAATAGAGGTAGCACCACGGACGCGGATATTGAATCCAGCACCTGGAGCACCACTCGCTTGCTGTACCACTACACCCGCAGCCCGTCGAATACCAGACTGAATCGTTGCACCAGCTTCAGCATTAATATCAGCACCATCAATCGACTGAACCGAACCAGTCAAGTTCTTACGCTTAACTGGAGCGTAACCTACTACAACAACGTCTTCCAAACCAATCACGTCAGAGTCAAGGGTCACATCCATGACGTTAGAAGCCGTAATCTCCATTTCTTTGGAAGAATAGCCGGTATAGCTAAAAACAAGAATTGTGGCATCAGCAGGAACCTCAACAGAATATTTACCATCAATATCTGTTACTGTACCAACTGCTGTACCTTTTACGAGCACAGTTGTACCGATAAGCGCCTCGTTTTGCTCATCTACTACCGTACCAGTGATCGTCCGCTGCGCGAGCAGGGTAGCGATACTACAGAGAAGCAGCCCCACTACTAGTGAGAGTTTTTTCATAAAATGGCATTTTTACACGTTTACCCACTAAGCCAGCAAATTGGATAAGTTTGGCAAACGCAATGGTGAATAAAACGACGAACGAACAGTTGTTCGCTAATCCTTTATAGGGTTAGGAATCCCTTGGGATGGTGATTGTTCGTTTACCTAGGTTGTTGTATTTAGCGGCGGTATTGTAGCCGCTATTTAGACAGGTTGATAGTAGAATCTGAACTAAATGTAGAAGGTTTTCAGCATTTCAGCTAATTTTTTTGCTTTCTTCCTTCGATTAGTTGGTCTCCGCTACTTTATCGTGTAGCGAAAATAAAACGCTGCCTCCGCGGTCTGATTTCTTTGTCTGAAAAAGCTCTGGGCTTGAAAATAGGGTTAAAGCCCCTACCCTAGCATACAGAAGATTGTACCTTTGCGTTCCATCATAAAAAACCAGTATTGCATACTTTTAAGAAGTTTCTGAGTTTGCTGTTTCTGTCCCTACTCTTGTGGCCCCTAAAGGCGCAAAGTCCTGTGGATACAATTTCCGAAGGTTCGCAACGAGTTACGGTAGAGCAGGCCAACTCACTGGAGTACCAACGTTTTGGGGCAAAGGAATTCGACCGGCTCATCGGCGAAGTGATACTAAGCCAGGACAGTATTTATATGTATTGCGATAGCGCCATCATTGAAAATAAAACCAAGGTAGTAGCAACCGGCGAAGAGGTGCTCATCCAGCAGGGCGATTCTCTGGCTGCCTTCGCTGACACCTTGTATTATGATGCAACCCTGAAAGAAGCAGAACTTATAGGTAATGTAATTTTGATCAATGGTGAACGCCAACTCTTCACCGACAAGCTCCACTACGACCTTAATACCAAGATTGCTACCTACAATACTCCGGCTATCATTACCGATGGCGAAACACAGTTGAGTAGTAAACGGGGCTATTATTATACGGCCGATAATGAGATCTACTTCAAAGACAGTGTCATTGTTATAAACCCCGACTTCCAGCTTCGGGCAGATACACTAAAGTTTAATACCACCGAACAAATTGCCACCTTCCTGGGCCCGACGGTCATGCGTAGCGATAGCAGCAGGGTCTACTGTGAAGACGGTTTTTATGATGTAGAAAACAACCAGGCTGAGTTTCGACAAAATGCGCAGTACAGCAAAGGAGAGCAGCAGGCCACGGCTGATATTATCCGCTATGATGGTGAGAATGGCATTTACACCCTCGATGGGAATGCGGAATTTTACGAAGGCACCCGCCGGGAAGCAACCGGAGATATCATCCGCTATGATCAGAAGAATGACATTACCGTATTAGAAGGGGACGCCTATTTCCGCGACTCCACCCAAGTCATCACGGGAGAGTCCATCCGTTATGATGCTAAACGAAAAATCTATCAAACCAGCGGTCGTTCCAAAATTGAAGATGGCCCGCAAATTCTTCAGGCCGACCAAGTAGATTATGCGGAGAGTGATAGTCTCGGCATAGCCAGTGGCAACGTGATCTGGCAGGATACCAGCGCTAATTTGACGATCCAATGCGATACCGCCCGCTACAATCAAACGACCGGCTTTTTGAAAGCTACCGGTGGGGCACGAGGTAGGCCACTACTGATAACCTTAGTGAACGGTGACTCCCTTTTTATGACGGCCGACACCTTGCTATCGCAAAAGGCTGACACTATGGCCAATGATAGCAGTCGACTGCTACAGGTATACTACGATGTACGCATCTACAAATCGGACATGCAGGCACTTTGCGACTCCCTCTCCTACAGTACGGTAGATTCCTTGTTTAGGATGTTCCGATCCCCCATCATTTGGGCCGATACCTCCCAGTTTAAAGCCGATACCATCCACATGCAATTGGCGGATCAGCAACTGGATAAAATCTTTCTCTACAGTAACAGCTTTATCCTCAACAGTCCCGATGAGATTTACTTTAATCAAATCAAGGGTCGTGATATCATTGCTCACTTTGACAGCAGTGAACTGCGTAAAATGGATGTTTTGGGCAACGCCCAATCGGTCTATTATCCTTTGGATGACGAAGGCGGCTACGTGGGCGTCAATAAGACGATCTGTAGTGAGATGGCGATGTTCTTTGGGAATAACACCATTGAAGAAATCTTATTCGTCACCCAGTTGGAAGGCACCTTGGAACCTATGGAGGGCACCGATCACGAAGCAATTAAACTGGATGGGTTTGATTGGCAAGGTTCACCGCCGCGGCCACAATCGCTGGATGATTTATTCGGCCCGTCTTTACGAGTAATTGCTAAGGCCGCGCCAGCCTCCTCCACACTCCGGCCAAGTAGACGCCCACCCCGCGCGCCAGATGGTTCAGCACCAATTCGGTCGAAAGATGAACGGCGCCCTAAGGACCCCGCCGCGCGTCCTAAAGATCCGTCGGGCCGCCCCAATGACGAATAGGACGTCATTCGATTTAGTCAATGATTCAAACACGGATTTACTTATGCAAGTAGCTGTAGAAATCAGTATGTACCCGCTGACGGAGCAATTTGAGCCACCCATTATTCGGTTTATTCAACAACTAAAAGAGGAAGCTGGCATCCAAGTCTATACCAATGAATTGAGTACGCAAGTAGCTGGTGAATACGATTTGGTGATGGATACCGTTCAAGCCGCGATTAAGGCCTCTTTTGGTGGTTCACAAAAGTGCAGTTTTGTGTTGAAGGTGTTGAATATTGAAATGCAGCCGGGGCGTAGCGTAGAGGTCCAGTAATTATAATTAACTCATTTACAATTATTTACATTTTTTTGCGTAAATACGTTATTGTGTTGTTGTATTTATACAACGAGACGGAATTTTTCCGTTTTTCGCTATTTTTTCATCACTATTCTCCATGATCTTTAGCCACCAAGAACTCGCCCAATTTCGCGCAGATACGCCTGCCTCAAAAGAGGTCATTCATTTCAATAATGCTGGTGCTGCCTTGCAACCACTGGCTGTCCAACAGGCCGTAAAAGACCATCTCGATTTAGAATATCGCCTGGGCGGCTACGAAGCTGCTGCTCAACGCGCGAAACACTCTCAAGCCTTCTACTCCGCAGTAGCCAAGTTGTTAAATGCCCAGCCGACTCAAATTGCCTACATGGGTAGTTCTACTGATGCGTACAACCGGGCTTTGTCGGCCATTTCGTTTGCGCCAGATGATCTCATTCTTACCACAGAGAATGACTACGCCTCTAATCATTTAGCTTTCCTGCAAATCGCCAAGCACTATCGGGTACGAATTGAGATGGCTCCCGAATGTGAGGAGGGTGGAGTGGATATTGCGGCGATGCAACAAATGATCAGAGACCAACGACCAAAGCTAGTAGCAGTAACACATATGCCCACTAGTAACGGTCTGATTCAGGATGTTGCGGCCATCGGCCAAACATGTCGGGAAATGGATGTACTGTACTTGGTAGATGCTTGCCAAACTGCCGGACAGTTACCATTGGATGTCCAGACTATTGGCTGTGATTTCCTCACGGCTACGAGTAGGAAGTTCTTACGTGGCCCGCGCGGATGCGGATTTTTGTACGTATCACAGCGGGTACTAGATCAAAATCTGGCACCTCATTACCTGGATTTACACAGCGCCATCTGGACGGCTCCTCACGCCTACGACCTGCAAGTAGACGCCCGCCGCTTTGAACTGTGGGAGCGCAACCACGCCAACCTCCAGGGTATGGTAGCTGCTGTGCAATACGCCCAACAAATTGGTTTGAATAGGATTGCTGACTACACCGCTTACTTAGCCGATGAGTTCCGCCAGAGAATTGTCGAACTACCCAGTGTACAAGTAATGGACTACGGAAAACAACTGGGCGCAATTGTGACCATCCACCTGCCGAGCCAGGATCCA
This sequence comes from Bacteroidota bacterium, assembly GCA_039816955.1. Lineage (GTDB taxonomy): Bacteria > Bacteroidota > Bacteroidia > Chitinophagales > Saprospiraceae > Lewinella. Next base: position 1,940 of record JBCBWU010000121.1, on the reverse strand, counting down.
CAGGCCTTGCTACAATCCCTACGTGCAGTAGGCCTGCATACCTCCATCAGTTGGCAGGATTATGCTCGTCACGATCTGTTGCGCAAAAATGTACCTTGGGTCTTAAGGTGTTCACTTCATTATTACAACACTATTGAGGAAGTTGACAAAGCAACCAAAAAAATTTTTAAAATTATTTGTTGATAAACGACAAATGTTTTAACTTGCAGCTAATTATTTGATACCAAAAGAGCAACAGCTATGATTTCAGATGATCGCCGCGCACTAAATGATCGCTTCGTCAAAGTCTTCAAAATCCTAGAGGAAAGAGGAGACGTTATTAAGAATGACCGCAACGGAAAAGGCCTTGGAGATTTTGCCGAAAAAATTGTCGGTAATCGCGCTTATGGCCATATTATACGGGCTTTCTTGAATGATCACGACAAACGTTGTATCAGCTATGAACAAGCTCGTCGCGTATGCCACGAGTACGGCGTCAACTATCCATATCTGCTCGAAGGAGAAGGCACACCTTTCGGTCTTGACCTGCCAAATTCGGACGATTCAGAGATTGTTTATAGTGGAAACATTTTATTTACAACAACTGAAGCATTTGCCGGTGTAACCGTTGATGCAGGCTCTTTCACGACGGAAGAAAACGACTTTTTCAGCATTCCTGGCCTTGATGGTGGTGGTTTAGTCGCCTTTCCGATCAACGGTAATAGTATGGAACCCGTCATCAACGACAACGACATTGTCGTAAGTCGAGAGATCGCTGGGGTCCACGAAATAAAAGATAATCGCATCTACGCGGTAAAGAATAATGGTTCCGTTTGGGTAAAGTACGTTCAGCGTATCCTAAACGAAAAAGGCCGGGTAACGCACTTGAAGCTCATTTCTGCGAATCACCTGGAATACGATCCATTCATTGAGGAAGTAAATGAGTATACACGTCTATACGAAGTAGTTCGCCGGGTGAGTTCACTCTAAGAAATAGTGCCTTGGCGATCTTGCTGAAATGTAAAATGGCTTTCGCATGCGAAAGCCATTTTACGAATTTATCCTGCTGTTTTTTATTTCCTCCCGGGTGGTGCGTGCACGTACTCGGGAGTTTTATTATACCAAAGGTACGGAAAAAATTATAATATGGATTATGAGCCATCCGTACTGACCACCTTCACACTTTCCACCACTAGTATTTCAAAACCCTAATTAACTCGCTTTTTAGCTCTCTTCTGAATATGAATTATTACGACCACTCTTTGCTGTCGGTGCGCAAGTTCGGCGGTGCCCCTGAAGATTACCTCTCCATTCACAAGTTTCTGGATAGCAGTAAGCTGTTTTATCACCACGCTAAACATCGTTTGCTACTGCATCACCTCTTTGGCGTTGAACTAACGATTCAAAAATTCGGTGATCTAATCCATACTACCAAGTATTAAGCCCGTAGAGCTCTCCTTACGATCTTTCCAATACACAGCTAATTGGCAGTTTACCCCCGATCAAAACGATTTGAATTGGCTGAAACATCATAAAGCATTAAAGCATGAAGCGAAGACGCTCTCCCATCCTAATTAGCAAATCGATTCTTCCGGTGTTTGCAGGCAGCAGTTTATTGCAGATAATGTCTGCTTGTTCTCCATCTAAACCTTCAAATCAAGACAAAATATGTGGTATCCACAAGGCTCCCTTTCTGATGAACAATTGTACACCCAATGCCAACAATTATTGAGCGCAGGACAGCCCATTGAATTACGCTGGGACTGTGGCGGTGACGAGGCCATCATTTATCTGATGAAGAAAAGTAAGTCATTGAATGAGACGAATCCGGAGTTCGTTTCTTCCCTTACCCTTTATCTCGCAAATTACTTAGAGCTGCCTGATGTATACCGAAGCCGAAGTGGTTTGGGAATCCAAACCATCTTCGCTACGAGTATATACTCGCGTGAAGTCGTTTGGCG
>JBCBWU010000120.1:0-23005 GCA_039816955.1 Bacteroidota bacterium | reverse complement strand
GCTTTCGGAAAGCTACGCGGATTTAAACAGCGAGGCGCCTCCCGTCCAAAATGCGGTGGTCTTTGTGGAAGCCAATGGTGTGGTCTATCCCTTTGCTACGAATGCCAGTACGCCAGGTTTGTACCGCAGTCAAGAAGCCTTCGCGGTAGTGGATAACCTCAAATACACCCTGACGGTCAATTGGGAAGGAAGGACTTACGAGGCGGAGAGTGTGCTCAGCGCCGTAGCTCCCATGCCAAACATCGACTTTGTGCCCTTTAATGATACAGATAGCCTGCAACTCGCCAATTTTGTCCCCCCCTTTGACACCGACCAAAAAGCGCTGTACGAATTTGAAGTCGATTGGTCGCATCTAACCACCGTAGCTCCTACTCAGGCCAAGCTCTTCCTCTACACTTTTGACGAGGTGAACATCACCCAGTTTATACTGCCCCGCCGGGAGGCTGTGGGTTTCCCGAAAGGGAGCCTCGTAACCGTAACCAAATACGGCCTCAACGAAGATTTTGCCAACTATCTCCGAGCCGTAGCCATTGAGACCGACTGGAACAGCAGTTTCTTCTATGGTGACCCGAATAACCCGCCAACCAATATTAGCAATGGAGCCTTGGGGTTCTTTAGTACTTGTGCGGTGATTAGAGAAACAGTAGTGGCGGAATAGCTCTTCTTTTGGCTTAGCCCAAAAGAAGCAAAAACCCAAGACTGTACCGGCTTTTTAACGCAAAACATGCTTGAAAAACCTAAAGCCCCTAAACTCGCTGAGACAGTAGTAAGTAGCTTAGGGGCTGCTTCGGATGCTTAATTCATCCGTACTCACTATTTCGTGGTAATAGCTCATACAGTAGGGTCTTCTTTACGGTTTTTACTGCGCATATTTTACTAAAGCCGCTAAGGTCATTTTACTTTAATTCCATCCTCTTTCTGCAGCTTAGTTGGCTTCAAAGATCGGCAGAGAATAATCATTACATGAGAGGACGCGATACAACCGGATCTATACAAGCTTGTCGTAAAAAGTGTGGAAAAACTACAATTATTCGACGGACCTACAGCGATCCTAAGAGATGAAAGCCGTAGCGGCTTTGAACGTAGGCTTAAGGCTTCAATCATTAAGCATTTCAATAATAAAAATCGTAAACACAACCAGTGAGGCTTCTATTCTACCTTGCCAGAGTTCACGAAAGCAGGCTTTCATCCAGCGAAGCGGCTCTGCGCAAATTCCCTACGATTCCACCTACCCCAAGCACTCCGGCGTGAAAACAATCGTCTTAGGGTAGTCAAGGGCTTTGGCTCTTTTGCCCCAAAAAGAACAGACCGTCTAGTTTGCAAACGCTATATGTAACAGGCATAAACGTCAAACTCAAAATTTTTTCAAAAAAATCCATATTCGACTAAGGGTAAAACAATCCCCCCGGGTATTAGAGATGAAAACAGAACAAAACATTTCTAACACCAATCAACCAAATATGAAAAATTTCCTCTTGTTTGTTGTCCTGATCCTGAGCGTAACTTTTATCCAGTCTTGTGAGAAGAACGAGCCCATTGAAGAAGAGACACAGCAACTAGTAGCGCCGGATATTCCTCCTACCCAGATGTTTGCTATGCCGCTGGAATCCGTTACCGAAACGGAAACTGACACCACCTTGGCAGAGACCAATGGATTTACCTATTGGAACTGGGCGCACGCTGCCCTAAGCCTGGTGGGTTGGAACACAGTAGTTTACCTTAACATGGCCGTTCCAACAGCTGCTTTTGCCAGAGCCTTTAACGAACAAGCCGTATACATTGGAGACCTCACCTTCCGTTGGGCCTACCAATACACCGCACCCGCAGAACTAGGTGGAAACATCTATGACATTACCCTCACCGGGCAGTACATCAGTGACGCCCAGGAAGTACAGTGGACCATGACGGCCTCACAGATTGGCGGCTTTTCTGACTTCGTATGGTATACTGGTATCACCGCCACCGACAATACTGAAGGTCACTTCACGCTGAATCGCCATCCCGCCAACCCAGAGCCTTATCTCCGTATGGATTACGCGGCGGGCCTTACGCCAGAAGACGGCAGCTTGCGCTTCACCAATGTCATTCCTACCCATCCGGAAAATGGCTACTATCTAGAATACCGGACCGACTCCATGGATGAATTCAATCGTGCTTTTGACGTACAACGTGCGGCTGGTGACTTATTAGAAATCCGCTGGAACGAACCCACTGGCGATGGTCAAGTGCGTCACCCCCAACGTTTCAACGACAACGAGTGGCACTGCTGGGATACCGAGCAACGCGATGTGGACTGTGAATAAATATCGTGAGCCGGGGCCTAGGACAAATTTGCAACCTGCTGTTAATCGCCGCCCCGTCTCCCGGTAGAAGGTAGAAAGTAGAGGGAAGAAGGAAGTATACCTTCTACTTTCTACCCTATACCTTCTACGACGTGAGGTTTAGTATTGAATCATTAGGCGAGTTCTCTACAACCTCACGTCCTAACCCCAAATGACCTGATTTAAACTTCTTTTTTAATATCGTGGTTCCTCGTAGAGGATTCGAGGGGCCGTCTTCGGTAAGAGGGCGGCCCTTTTTGGTTGTTAATGGCCTTTATTTGCCAAACCGTTTCCGAAGAAACTACGCCTAAGCTCATTAAGCGATCATCTGTTTGAGAAATAATTATCTGCAAGGGCCCTGTACCAGCTAGAAAATCAATAGACATTAACAACTTTACAACCAACCCTCCACTTTCAACATCTCTCTTTAATTTTGAGTAGAACCAGGCACTAAATTTAACCCTGAGGATTTGACAATAAATGGTTAATAAAAATATGTTAAAAACTTGTCTTATTGTGAAAAAAAACGCACATTTGTATCAAGGCAAAAAACAATTATACAGCTTATACAACTTTAGTTTACGAAGAACGTTTTACTAAAAATTAGCGCTCATTATCTACTTTTGAAATTTAGCACACTACTTTATAAAATTGGCACTCAAGGATTATGGAATCTAGGTGATTTTCAACTAGATTAGAGTCCCTATTATTTGGCTTTTGACTAGAGCGAAAAAGTACTTTTCGTAATCAGTGTCATATAGGTACCTTCTAGCCTTACCTAGAAACCACCAGCCGGAATTTTTCACCCTTTAGGGTTGACCTTCCCATCTTTACCTTGATACAACTCGCACTTGTTTTCCTTCTTCAGTCTTTCTGTCGAAAACTATACTACCACTATTTTAAGAGAGAAATAAAAGACTTAAAATCAATTACTTACACTTAAAACTACCACAAATTTCGCCCACGTGCATGGGCAATACTGGAAAAACCTCTGAATTAACTTATATTCCATTAAACGGCTCTAAAAGACAGCATGATAAGCTTTGGGCCCGGGTATAAGTTTATTTTTAAAACAGCGTGCTCTTGATTCTAAGCCTGGATACCACCATCTAATGGTATAATCATCCTATTGTTTTAATCAAGTCTGCATTACAACAAGTTTGGTTTTACTTCTCATTGATATCAATGAGCGGGTAAGAAAGCTATTGGCAATGAGGATCAATAGCATAAAAAGCTCTTGCCTGGAACTGATATTAATTTGAACTTAAAATTTGATTTACCCAAATCAAACAGACCTTCTATTTGTGAAAATAATAAGGTCACTAAATTTCAATATAAAATCTTTTTTTCACCATAATTTCATTTTTATGTTAAGTAATTTTTTTGATGAAATGAAAAGCTATGCGGAGAATACTGTATCTGGATACGATAGTCTTCGTATCAATAGCTCAAAAGAGGAGTGGTACGCCGCTTTTGGTTTTCTCCAAAATGAAAGCTGGGCCGATTTAGGCGCCTACGCTACCTCCCGTCTATCAGCAGCAGATGCAAAGCTCCAGGCTTACGCCAGCGAACAAGACACGATTAATGCCTTTATCGAAAGTTATTATTCGTATACCAGTGAGCTTGAAGTGATGTATAACAGCGTCGATCCAACACTCCTACTGCAAGAAAGTGCTATTTCGGAGTTGATTGATCAAGGAGTACTCACACCAGAGACGGTTGGGCAATACGAGCAAATCAACCAATTTACCTTTGGACAAAACTTTAGTGATTTCTTCGATTCTGGCAAAGCGTGGTTAGAGTACACCACTAAAGGTCTAGCTCTGCAATACCGGATGGGAATTGCCACCAGAGCTTTCCTGCGTGCTGCCTACCACATCGCGAACATCAATACTGGTGCAGGCGGAACAGATGGTAGTGATCCTGATAATGCTTACTACTATTACCGAAACGAGCTAGAACAAAAATTGGGACAGTTGAAGTCGGCAATGGATAGTGAGCTAGGAGCGAATACCGCAGCCACGGCAGAATCTGTTGTAGCCTGGATCTCAAGCACAATTGATGACAAGCTCATCCCAATTGTTAACACCTTGCACCAGCAACGTGAGAATGGAACGACCATTGCGATTGAGCGAGGCTTATTAAAAATCAGTAAGCTCTACAAGATCTTTTCCAACTACGAAGCTTCTTTGTCGCTGGTGGCCTTTTCTGCCCGTTGGGATTCAAGGCTGGAATATCACGAAGGTTTCTTCGCATCCTTTGTGCAGAACGCGGATAACCTTAGCGTAAACTTACCCGATTTCAGCGGCAGTGACACCACCATAGGTGCCTTAGCTAACAATCCCAATGACTACAACAATCAAGCCGTGGTGGTCACTGGCAAAGTAGTAGGCAAGGAAAACATCGATGATGGTGGTGACCAAGTATCTGTGCTTATTCTGGAGGACGACGGAGGAAACACCGTGAAAGTCGCTTCGAAGTACATGTACGCTGATACCCAGGGAGTTCCAGTCGACTCCTTTACGGAAGCGAACGGAATCTTTCTCGCAGGCAACCCTGATTTTCTGAATGGAGAGCCATGCATCAAAGCTAATCGCGAAAGTCTTAGCGGCTCCATGACTTCATCATTTGATAGCTGGTTACGTTTCCAAACGCGCGATGTTTACGCTATTTCTCCCAATTATCTCAATGTGGCCACCAGCCTGGAGAAAGGAAATACTGGATTTGCCTTCTTATTGATCAACGATGCTCTCACGAAGAACTACGCATTTAATAAGTACGAAGCGGTAATGGGAACAATACTCTCATAACAGGAGTCATTCTTTTGCCTCTGGCAAGGACATATTTATCTAAGTCAAGAGAAAATTCTTTCGTTACTAGCCCCATAATGGAGTGGATGTTTATGAAGTGATTTTGGGCTAGTGCTGATGTCTTTTTTCAAATTCTAAAACTGGCAGGGCCTTCAGATTTACTTCCCGCGCAAGGAAGTGACAGGGGCATTGTCTACCATAAAATCAACAGCATGAATTGTGAACAGTTAAATGATGCCATTGAAGATATCCAACAAGCGATTTCCAATTCGAATAGAGATTGGTGGCAGGGAGCTGCTACCTGGGGTGGAGGGATGTTGGGAATGTTTGGCACTTTCATAGGGGCTCTTGAGTCGGGTGGGGCCACATTATTACTTTACGGAGCAGCTGCTGTAACTGCTGCTCGAGGAGTAGATGAGATGGAGCAACAGCAGGACATCCTTGACGGTCTGAATGAAGACTTGGACGATCTCTGTAGGCAGTGGAGAGATCAAGGGTGCGAAGCGACTTAACCCATTAGTACAGCCTCATTTTTTATATGCCTAAAGCCTCAAAAACAAGGAGTGGAGCGTTTTTTCACCCTTTGTTTTTGGGCTTTACCCAAAAAACAATAACGCGCCATATGGATTACGTTCTAACGGGAATAAGCTACCCACAGTTAGCTTTTCTAAACCAAAGAATTACGTTCGACCTTAGTAGCCTAAAACAATCAACGCAGTTAACCGACAGACGAAGGCTCACTTACCTTATTTCTTATCCGCATTTTCTTGATTTTTTCGCCGCCAAGGATGTCCTTACTGAAAGTGATCTAGTCTTAGGTGCCAGTCTTGTCTACAGTTGGATGCCTACGGCCTTAGCGTGGAAGAGCAACAACTTTTCCCAGGTCACTGACATCCTTAATACCGCCAAGGAGACCAATTCTCCCATTAGCTCTGAAGACTTCCTTGAGGTTAGTAGGCTGGTCAACGGTTCGATAGTGGGAACTTCGAAATTGCTACATTTCGTAAATCCATCCGTCTATCCCATTTGGGACAGTAAGATCAATCGCCTTTTACACGATGGGGATTCCTCAGATACGAATAGTATCGAGCGCTACCAAGAATACTATGACCTTTACTTTCAGCTCAAGAGTGATCCTAGAAGTCATCAAGTAACAAAGTCCCTAGGCGAGAAAACCGGGTATGAAATCACCTTCGCCAGAGCCTTTGAAATGATTCTTTTTCTAGCCGGTGAGGATTTATTTGAAGAGAGTAAGGCCATTGTAGAAACCTTGGAACCAGCGCGACCAGCGGTACCTCGCTACAAGAGAGACCAATATATCTTCATCTCTAATTTGAATAAATCTACGGCCAGTGAAATCTACCCCATCACCTATAAACGTGATGGTTATTTGCTGTCAGAACATTATATGACAAGGTCATCGATCCAACTCGCAGCTGAGGTTAAGACAAGAGACAATCTATTGATCAGCGACAATGGCAATTTTAGCCGCATTAAGCGAATCGCGGCCGAATTTTCAGACCCCGGACTCGATATTCTTAACTCCGCGCGAAAAGAGCTGATTGACACAGGCCAGGTTTCCACGGAAACGACCTTAAGACGTAAAGAACTTATGAATGTTATTGGAGAGCACTGCCGACTGGAGCTTGAACAATTAGACATTAACGAGATTACCGCTAAACAACTCAGTATTGCCCCAGATTACATGATTGGCATGGAGGATTACGCCATCCCCGTGATGATGCTCTGTAATCTCATGCACCCCGCCTTTTCCCCCGCTGCCTCTGATGTCCTGAGTTATCAGCAAAGGACATTGTCGCTTTACAACCGGCAAGAAGCAGGTCACTTCGGCAGTCTTGAGCAGCTCAAGGGCGTCACCAACTTCCTGGTGCTCCATGCTTACGACTATGCGAGTGCATTCCAGGCCGCCGTGCTTTCTAAAGATCAATTTAACGAAGGTGTCGCAATCAGTTACGGAGGCCCTATGCTTAGTAACCGATGGATTAGCAGCCTTGATATAGGAGGCTACAAGGAGATTTTTGATGAAAAGCTTCCCGAATCTTACCTCATTGCGCAATCACTGACCCTGGGGATTATTAATGGTAACCCCAAGTCAATTCCGTACCATATCCTAGGTGTAGGGACCCCCATTTTGATAGCGTTAATCGGTTATCAGTTAAGGCATGCCTCAGCCGTCAGCATTGACTCCACGGCTCCGTTTAAGGATGCCTATGCCGGTACTTTATACGGTGACAAGCAGGCCTACATAAAAATGGATATGTATCGTGTTGCTGCGTCCCATTTGATTGCCGGAACGGCATTTACCTCCAATACGCCCTTTTTTAAATTCTTTGATCAAGACTACCCCGCTGATTGGCAAGGACTACGGGACAAGATGGGAGTTACCCCTTCGATGAATTACAAAGCACTCGCTCGTGAGCTAGAGGAGCGACTAGATCTGTTGGAACAGTACATTCCCTTTTTTAGCAAGATGAGATCAGGAAACGATGAGATGATGAAACGACTGAGGGTCTGCCGAGCAGGGCATAACTTCTGGATTTTACGACGTATCTGTAGAAACGTTATCAAGTACAGAACAGACGAACAAGCGTTTCAGCAATGGATCGAAAGACAAGTAGATCGCTATACATCAGTGGCAAGTTATAAGTGGGCTAAAGCAGTGGAGAAGACCTACGAATTGACAGAAAAGTTTCGAGCCTTTTAGGCCATTACTGATTATTTACCGGAAATTGAGCCAGGTATATTTTCACTACCCCAGACTTAACTGGTTAACAAGATCAAAATAGTTACAATCCTAAATGCGATGAATAGAATTTGGATAGCATACCCTGAGCGCTTCGAAAAGACCCTTAAGATGGTAGTTTACGACGAAAAGGGTACAGTAGGATTCGACCACAATAAAGTTGTAATAAAAAGCAAGAGCAGCCAAGTTGAACTTCCAAATGATACGGAACTAGCAATGGTCAGATCCAAGTTTGGCTGGGGCAATTTCTCTTTGGTAATGCTAATTACGCTTGTGTACCCAATGATCAGGCAACAATCTGCTGTGTTCACGACAATGCTGTTGCTTTTCGTGATTGGTATTTTCCTTTTTCTACACCTGAAGCACAAATGGATCAAGATCTCTTTTATTCGTGGGACAGAGAACCAGGTAGTGTACATAAGTGATAGTTCAGGGGATGGCTGGGGAGGAATATTTGGGGGTACTGAAAAGTTATTCAATCAACTTCAGCTGGCATTGGATCAAAGCGAGTAAGCTGGTACATTAACTAAAAGCCAGCTCTACATCAGACCACCACACATTCCAAGTGGTATATTATCACTAACGACGCGCTCTTTCTCTCTTTTGTGGGGCCCACTTCTAGACTATGTCTGGGAAGTGGAGCCCCCAAACAGAGGTGGAAAAGCGTATTGTCACACTAGCTATTTTGCTCGGTTTTCTATTTAACCTTCCTATGCCAACTAAGTAGTTCGGGGCAAGACCACCGATCAATAATAGTTTCGCCTTTTCTGCGGTAGCCTTCCTGAGTCTCCACCTTTTGAGTCATCATACCGCTCCAAAAAAGCCCATCCTCATCCCGAGAACAGGTTCCTTCTTAAAATTCTATATCCTCATTAATCAAAGGCTTAGACAAACGCAGGGCCCACACCAGACTGATTGTAAATAGAAGTGATGCAAGCCCCGGTGCTAATACCAAGATTATTTTCAACAAAACTAGTCCCGTCTGATTAGATGCCCTGTTACCTGGGTAACAATTGCCGAATTATTCGCCGCAAGGCAAAATAGGCGAAGTACAAAATTGACCGTTAGGCGGATTTGCCTCAACCGTCAAGGTTCGGACCTCTTGGCTGCTCGCATAAGCCTATTTTTGTAGGGTACATCCCAAAAATTCTCCACCCTAAGACTATTCTTTAGATCCCGGTATCTGCTTGGCCCGAAGCGGTTCAATCCAAGCACCTTGGATCCGGTAGTCGATGATCGCACCGCTTCGTTGGGTATTGCTCTGCAGCAGGAGTAAGTCCTAACAGGTACATTTTGATGAGCGAACTGTTTCGAAATGGATGTAATCTTCTGTAAATTCGGAACCGATAAAGTTTAGGCAATGAAAAATGAGGTCTGGTACTTAGAGAATTTCGACTTCTACAATATCCTTTGTCCCTATAAAATGGCCGACCATGTAAAGGAGAAACCGAATGAGGTACTGAGTAAAAACGAGTTCCTTTTTATGGAACGGGACCCTTGCCGGGAAATCATTCTCATCGACAAAGGCAAAGTAAAAGTGGGCCATTACGATGAGGAGGGCAATGAGACGGTGCTTACTTTTTTGGGTAAGGGAGAAATACTGGGCCAAATGGCACTGCTGGGCCAAACGGAGCATCGCGCCTTTGCCGAAGTCATGGAAGATGGCACTCAGGTTTGTAGGCTTAGTGTGAAAAAGGCCAAGGAATTGACGCGCGACTACATGCCTTTTGCCCTGGAAATCAATCGTCGTATTGGCGATCACGTTCGCAAGTTGGAACGGCGCATTGAACTATTGACTTGCAAAAACGTCAAAACTAGAATGCTGGAATTCCTCTATGATCTAGGTAAAGACTATGGTCGCCCCCGGGATGGCGGCATCTGGATCTCACACAATCTCACCCAAAGTGATATTGGGGCTTTGTTGGGTACCTCCAGAAAATCGGCTTCCTTATGCCTGAATGATTTAGAAGAAGATGGCCTGATCCGCTTTGATCGCCGACACATATTTCTTGTATCACCTGATCAATTGGAGCAACACATTGCAGAGCACAGGAAGAGCCTTATTTAAATCATCGACCTGATTTCCTGGGTCTTGCGCATTATCGCAGCGGGGATCTTTTTGCAAACCTTATTTTTCAAATTTACCGCTGCACCAGAGCGTGTGTACATCTTCAGCGGGCTGAGTATTGAGCACGAAGCTGCTTTTCTTCAACTAGCATGATAGATGTTTTAGGTGATCTGACTTAGAGTATGTTTAAATTTCTAACTTCTGATACCCAATGCTTTATGAACTTGACTTCACCTCTCCTCAGTTGTTTGACCCACCAAACGCCTTCAGAGCAGGTTTGTCAAAACCATAAAATATTGATTATCAATGCGCGATAAATTTTAAACATACTCCTAGAAGTAGTCATCTAACATTCATACCATGCACCGACACAAGCGTTACCTTACTCCCGCTCAAACCGCAACAACCACCTATAAAAGTTTGCATTGTTGTACACCTCGGTCCAAGCATCATGCTCAAAGGTGGGGTTGTGGCCAGAGGTGAAGATGTAATCCTCCTCAGCGTAGTTGGCTTCGGCAATCGTTGTGGTACGGTGGAAAGGAACGCCTAGCAATTGTTCGATGCGGCGCACCGTACGATCCGTTCGATTGTGATCCACTCGGTCGTCTTTAAGGTTATGGGCAGCCCAGATGGGAAGTTGCGTTAGGGCTTCAAAATCGCGAACGCCGTGGGCGGCTCCAGCGATAGGTGCAATCGCTGCGAATCGTTCTGGTATTTTACTTGCTAAGCCCCAGGTGCCATACCCTCCCCTACTTAGCCCCGTCAGGTAAACGCGCTTGGGGTCAATCCGGTACTCTTCCAAAATCTCGTCCAGCAGTTGGGTCATTGCTTCTGTCTGATGGTAATATTCACCAGCTGCAATGTGCGGCATTAAGTAGACAAAGGTGTTTAGCTTGAGCTGATTCAGTTCCGTATTCAGGTCAGTTGTTTCGCGCAGTTCTTTGGGTAGTTCCCACCGTAAAACACTATTAACAGGACCACCAACAGCCATGCCACCTTGCAAGAAAATAATCAAAGGAAAGCTGGTATCAACGTGGGCTTCATAGGCCGGCGGGAAGTAAAGGTTGTAACCATCCAATTGACCATTGGTGTACCGTTTCTCGATGGTTTTAAAAGTGCCAGGGTGTTTATCCAACTGCTGCGTACCAGATCCGGCCGTAGAGTTGTTTTTACAGTTTGTAAAAAACAAAAATAGGAAATTACAAAGGAGTAATAGAAAATATAATCTAAATCCTCGAAAAGCAATTGCTTTAGCCATGATCAATTGTTATGAGATACAAGTCCGTAGATGCGAAAAGAGACCTACAAGGTGGGAGGAGTAGGAGATAATTTGGATTTACCTTTAGAATAACACTAGTCCATATCTGACAATAAGTCCTGCATACTCAACTGCACACTCGATACCATATCCTCCTTTGACAATCTGCGTAGGTCCTCAATCAGCTGTGCCTCATTCTAGTGGGTGTTACTGTATCTTCTGACCATACGACCTTTTTTGTCGAACAGGATTAACTCAATATCGTGGAGCACAACTTCACCTTCGTAATGGGCAACGCCCACATCTAGCTCGTCAAAAAGCTGAAAAATCTACTCTTCCTCACCGGAGAGGATATGCATAAACTCACGCAGTTCTCCACCTTGATTTACGAAGTAATCATGGTTGCGGATGGCCAAGTCAAATCGATTCTCGCGGATAACTGGCATTTAGAATCCCCATGGCCACCAATCTCAGCGATTCGCTTTCACCACGCTCTGTTTCTAGAATATCAATGATGTCTTTGCGCGCCTCAGAATAACGCCCCAAGGCACGAATAGCCTCCTCGCGCACTTTATCTCCCTGGTTTTACTGAGGCACTTATGGATAACGGGGAAGTAATCCGCCGAACCAGCCAGTGATAAAATGGAGATGGATTCCTTTACGGGCAATAAAGTCTCATCTGGATTTTCCAAGCCGCTACTAGAACAGCTAGATAATAGCATGATTATCAACTGCTAGCACTTCTCCCATTAGGGTATACCTCCATACTCACTTTTGTTACCGAGAAAAGCTGAAAAGCGAAAAAATAAGGTCGTTCGCCGAAAAAACTGTCACGCTTTAAGCAATCACTTTTACTTCACGTAAGTGCGCTGAGCGGCGTATCTTCATCATCACGCAAACCACAAATAATGATTATCCTACCTGACGACTTTGATTACTTATTGTACCTGGCAGAAGAAATTGAAACTGGTGATAAGTTCGAACAGGATGCCAAGAAGTTTCGTCAGCTAGCGCAAATGATGAGAAAGCGGGTGTATCGTTACTGTAAGGACGCTGAGATTCTGGAAATGGCCGATAAACTACCTGATATTGATTTTCAACCCCACCAGCGGTCCTTCCTAGAACAGCTCCTTCCAAAATCCGGAAAAGGGATGGTAGGCCAGTACAAAATTAGAGAATCCGTCCGCCAGCAAGTGCGTAGAACGGTTACCCTGTTCACGGATATTCGGCGTTGGTTAGGTGAGGACTGAGTCGATATCCCCAAAACACAATCGCCAAGGTACTTTGACCTTGGCGATTGTGTGGTCGTAAAGACGAATTGCAATGCGACTCCACAACATAACCTAAGTAATATTGATCATTAACTGATCCGCATAGCAATGCGGATCTACTGGTTCACCACCACGCGGGCCTGCTGCATCCAACCCTCTCCTTGTACTTGTAGCACATACAAGCCTTTAGGCAAAGCTGAAACATCCAACGTGGAGGTCAGCCCCGTAGACTCCTGATGGAGTAATTGCTGTCCTTGCGTATTGTACAAGATGAGCGCCGCACTCGTAGCCCCCTCTGGTAATTCCACCCATAATTGATCATTGGTAGGATTAGGATAGACCCTAGCCCCAGTGATAGCTATCGGACGAAGGTCGTCGGTGTTTACCGGATCTAAATCTACACGTACTACGAGTCCAGAATTTCCGTACATGTAGAGGTAACGGCCATTGGGCGTAATAGCCCCAGGTACCGCGGCTATGCAGAGTTCGGTGATATCTTCCCAAGTCTGCCCTTGGTCAGTGGAACGTTCAAGCGTAGTTGACGAAGTAAAAGATAGACGAGCCGAATAGTAGGTACCATCGGGTCCGATGACAATTGTACCGGGTGCGTTAAAGCCATTACAAGCCTCTTCTGACCAAGTAACGCCCCCATCCGAAGAACAACGTCTGAGACCACTGACCTCGGTATAGATGGTGGTGTTATCAATGGCAAACAAATTGCGCATCGGTTGATTACTCCAGTCACCATCTACCACTTGCTGCCAGCTCTCACCACCATTCGTTGTGGCGTAAATACGGCCGCCGTCCGATCCCATAAAGCCAGTCTGATCATCCAAAAAGACTAAACTACGGGCAAAACTACTAAAGCCATGGTAAACCACATTCCAGGTCTCGCCATCGTCGTCAGAATAGGCACCATGGATAGAACCAATTAGGTAAAGTCGACCACCAGGTAATTGTTCTACGTTAAAAACAAAGGTGGTATCCTGAATCGCAGAAGGAAAGAGTGGAAACCAGGTCTGCCCCCCGTCATCAGTGCGCTGCGGGCCAGAACTGTTGTAGGGAATAATGAAATTGTCTTCGTCAAAGACCAGAAAATCGCGACTAACCGTAAAAAAGTCATTGCTAACTTGGTTCCAGGTTTCGCCACCATCCGTTGTTTTCAGCAATCCCATCCTTTCTTGTAAAGCATAGCCAACTTCGTTGGAAGGAAAAGCCATTTGCTCTAGGGAAGGCCTGACACCAGGAAACTGACTAGTTGCTGTTTCTAAGCCATCATCAGAATAGAGAATCTCTGTACCTCTACTGGCAAGCCAGAATTCGTTACCGTTATTGTGAATTCCCACAAAGCGCAAACCAAAATCTCCTTCACCAATGGAAGTATTATTGTCCCAGGTAACACCTCCGTCTTCTGAAATAAAAATATTATCAGTAAAGACATACCCCACAAGACGGGTTTCGGATAAAGCGACTAGGCGTCGAAGATTAGAGGGCACACCCGTATCCGTCACCAAATCCCAGCTCGTTCCACCATTAGTGGTCTTAAATATGTTACGATTTTGGTCATACAAGAAGCCAATATTTTCATCCAACCAGTCACCGTAGTAGGCGTTGGCTTCAAACTGATAAATGGAATCCCAAGTCGCACCTTGATCCGTAGTTTTCAGTAATGGCGCACCAGATTGCTGGAACAAATAACCGACATCTTCAGAAGGAAAGTGAACTTGCCCGCGGTAGGTTTCCTGTATAGCAACTTCCGTCCAGTTCTCACCCGAATCCGTACTGCGAAAAAGACTGGCGTTGCTATGAGAAATGATAATGACAGAATCGTTCACGAATTCGAATTCCCGAGGACTATCTAATGGTATATCGCTTAAAGTCCAGTTTTCGCCACCATCGACTGATTTATAAACCGCAAAGTCGGCACCTAGATATACCGTCTGACAATTCGTTCCGGGTTCGCAGGCCACTGCGGTAAAGATTAGGTCATCAGGAACGGTACCGATCTCCCAATCCTGGCCCTTATTCTCCGTCCGAGCTAATACCCCACAACTACCAACAGCCCAACCAGAGCCATCTTCATCTACGTATACATCATTAAAATTTGAGGCAAAATCAAAAGGTGCCAAGACTTCTACCGGTAGCTGGGCCAGTAGGCTCGCGGTAGCAATCATGAGAATCAAAAGCGAGTAAATTAAACGCATGAGTATAGGGTTTAAAGACTAATTAGGAAGAGTAGCGGATAAAACGCTGGATCAAAACTACTACCACCTATCATAGTCCCCATACCTTAAATCTGTTTGAATTCTCCTACCGGAATTCATAGAGTCTCCGGATCCTTTTCCAAGTAGCAATACAGCACCATTTTAATGCATGAAGGTCTTTTCATATTTTTGTGCTCACAAATCACCGATCACGAAAGAAAAGCAAAAATCACAATGAAGATAGAGCAGATCTACACGGGCTGTTTGGCCCAGGGAGCCTACTATATCGAAAGCGATGGTGAAGCAGCAATTATCGACCCTTTACGGGAAACGTCCCCTTATCTAGAACGCGCCGCAAGTGCCGAAGCAAGCATAAAATATATTTTTGAAACTCACTTTCACGCCGATTTTGTCTCGGGTCATTTGGACCTGGCCCAGAAGTCCGGTGCCAGAATTGTGTACGGTCCCCAGGCCGAGACCAGCTACGAAAAATACCTGGCTGAAGACGGCGAGGAATTTCAACTTGGCAAGATAACCGTAAGGGTCCTGCATACCCCCGGGCATACACCAGAAAGTACGACCTACCTGCTACTAGATGGAAGCGGTAAGGAACACGCCATCTTCACGGGTGATACGCTGTTCATTGGTGACGTTGGCCGTCCCGACCTGGCGCAAAAGACAGGAAGCCTCACCAAAGAAGATTTGGCCGGGTGGTTATTTGACAGCCTCCGTAACAAGATCATGACGCTCCCCGACGACGTACTGGTATACCCCGCGCATGGTGCGGGCTCAGCCTGCGGCAAAAATATGAGTAGCGAAACCTGGGATACCCTCGGGAACCAGAAAGCGACCAATTACGCACTCAGAGCGGACATGTCGAAAGAAGAGTTTATTCAAGAGGTTACCGATGGTTTACTGCCGCCACCCCAGTACTTTGCTAAGAATGCGAAGCTGAATAAAACGGGTTACAGTAGCTTTGATGAGGTAATGGCTAAAGGCGATACACCGCTGAGCCCGCGCGAATTTGAAACGATCGCTAATAGTACCGAAGCACTTATTCTTGACGTGCGGAATAAAACTGAATTCGTAAAATCCTTTATCCCAGGCTCCATTTTCATTGGGCTCGACGGTAGCTTTGCGCCCTGGGTAGGAGCCCTCATTTCGGATCTGCAACAGCCCATATTGTTGATTACGCCAGAAGGCCGCGAAGTAGAAACAGTGACCCGTCTTTCCAGAGTAGGTTATGATAATACCCTGGGCTACTTGCAAGGTGGTATTGCGGCCTGGCAAGCAGATGGGCGAGAAGTAGACCAAATCGAAAGCATCGACGCTGAGACCTTTGCCAAAGTCTACCGTGATGATAAAAAGGTCAAGGTCCTAGATGTCCGCAAACCCGGCGAATGGTCGAGTGAGCATTTGGAAAGCGCGCAACATTTTGCCTTGGATTACATCAATCAACAAATGAACGAGGTGAGCCCGCACGAGATGTATTATCTGCATTGCCGCAGTGGATATCGGTCTACCGTTGCTGCATCAATCCTCAAAGCTCGCGGATTCCACCAGTTGGTTAATGTACAAGATAAATTTACGTCCATCATTGAGCAGGGTGTTCCCGTATCGGACTTCGTTTGCCCTTCTACTCAGACCAAAGAATAAGGGCCGGTGCGAATAAATTGGTCGCAATTTGTACCCTTAGTTGGGCAACTAAAAGGCTACGCCCCGAAGACGTTCCGGCAGGATATCCTGGCAGGTCTGACGGTATGCATCATGCTGATCCCGCAAGGTATGGCCTATGCCCTACTAGCCGGTATGCCACCAATTTATGGATTGTACGGAGGTCTGATTCCACTACTCCTCTATGGTATTTTTGGCACCTCTCGGCAATTGTCTGTCGGGCCGGTTGCGGTATCTGCACTGCTGGTTTTAGCGGGTATAAGTCAAGTAGCTGAGCCGGGAAGCAACCCATACATTGCGCTGGTTATTCTCACTGGCCTACTCGTTGGTCTCGGGCAACTATTTTTGAGTATGCTGCGGTTGGGCTTTCTGGCCAATTTCTTGTCCCATCCGGTAATCATGGGCTTCACTTCAGCAGCGGCCATTATCATTGCGGCCAGTCAGTTGAAATACCTGCTGGGCATCGATATACCTAGATTCGAGCAGACCTACCAAACTATTCTGTACGCCCTTCAACACGCACTAGAGATCCATTGGCTGTCTTTTGCTTTTTGTCTGGGGGGCATGGTAATCATGTTGGCAATTAAACGCAGGCTACCTTATTTGCCCGCGGCACTTATTGTAAGTGTAATAAGCATCATCCTATGTGCCGTACTTCGCTTAGACCAAGCAGGATTAGCCATTGTAGGTAATGTTCCGCAGGGCCTACCGGACTTCATCATACCTACAATCACCTGGGCTACCATCTACAAGGTTCTACCTACGGTACTAACGGTAACGATAATTGGAATTGTGGAAGCGCTGAGTATTGCTAAAGCCTTAGAGTTAAAAAATAAAGATGTCAAAATACGCCCTAATCAGGAGCTTTTGGCCTTGGGATTGGGCAAGGTGCTGGGTAGTTTTTTTCAGGCCATTCCCACCTCTGCGAGCTTCACGCGTTCCGCAGTTAATAATGAGGCGGGGGCCCGAACAGGGGTTGCTTCCATCGTAGCAGCCCTAGCTACCGGACTAGCCCTCATTTTTTTCACTCCCCTATTTTACTACTTACCCGAAGCTACCTTGGCAGCTATTGTACTAATGGCGGTGCGCGGTTTGTTTGAGATTAAAGGAGCAATTGAATTATGGAAAGTGCACCGCATTGACTTTGCGATGCTAGTCACCACTTTTGTGGTCACCTTGGCCCTGGGTATAGAAGAAGGAGTCTTAACTGGTGTGATTTTATCCTTGTTGATGATCATCTTTCAGGCCTCCCAACCACGGGTTGTCACACTGGGGCGTTTACCAGATAGTAGGAGCTACCGCGATGTCGAGCGCTTTCCAGATGCCGTACAATTTCCCGGTGTTCTGATCTTGCGTTTTGATGGGCCCTTGTTTTTCCTAAATGCTGAATATTTCAAATCAGCAGTGATCAGAGCAGTGCACGAGCAGGGTAGTTTACCAGAGTTATTCATCTTAGACGCCTCCAGTATTCTAGACATCGACTCAGGAGGATTAGAGGCCTTAGCGGAAATAAATTCCTACTTAAGTAGTAAAAATATTACCTTCTACCTCACCGGTATTCTAGGACCAGTACGCGATCGCATGCACCAGGCCGGACTAGCCGAAGCCATTGGCCGTAAGCACCAGTTCTTGTTTATCAATGACGCTTTGCTGGAGTTCCTACCGGAATATACAGGAGATTCTACCTGGTCGGAGAGTGCCTTACAGCATAACTTGCGGAAGCGGTCATCCCGATAAGTACGCTGCGGAGCGACGGCTTGTAACGAAGATCACAAACGTTTTGTAAACACCCCTTTACCTTTGACACGTATTACAGCCCGCTAAAAAATGAAACTCAAATCGTTATTTCCCGCCAGCGAATGGCTCCGTGAATATTCCAGCCATCAACTCAAGGGTGACCTTGCGGCCGGGCTAACAGTGGGTGTCATGCTCATTCCACAGGGTATGGCCTACGCTATGATTGCTGGTCTTCCTCCCATCTATGGCCTTTACGCCAGTACCTTACCACTCATCATCTATGCGCTATTAGGCACATCGAGACAGTTAGCGGTAGGACCAGTGGCCATGGTTTCGCTACTGACCGCCAGTGGGATTGGTGTACTAGCGCAAGGGGGTACTGAAGTCTATATTCAGTTGGCAATCGTGCTCGCGTTGATGGTTGGATTGATTCAATTCTTGTTGGGTGCTTTCCGCTTGGGTTTCCTAGTCAATTTTTTGTCGCATCCTGTGATCAGCGGCTTCACTTCAGCCGCTGCCTTGATCATTGGGCTGAGCCAACTGAAACATTTACTGGGGGTTGATATTGCTAGAAGCCACCATGTGCACGAGATTCTCCTACAGGCCATCGAACAGTTTGGCGCCATTAATTGGGTAACATTTGGAATTGGCATTGGAGGAATTGTCCTCATCAAAGGGGCAAAGCGGATCAACAAGGCCTTGCCCGGATCGCTACTGGCGGTCCTGTTCGGCATACTACTGGTCTGGATAATGGGGCTAACGAATCAAGGCGTGAAGATCGTAGGAGAGATTCCAAAGGGATTGCCCGCCTTTCAGATCCCCACCTTCAGTTGGGAGACGATTCGTAGTTTACTCCCTGTGGCCCTGGCTATCTCCCTGGTCAGTTTTATGGAAAGCATTGCGGTAGCTAAAGCCATACAAGCCCGACATAAGGATTATAAAGTGGTGCCTAATCAAGAACTCATTGCCTTGGGTTTAGCTAATATCGGTGGCTCCTTTTTCCAGTCTTATCCGATCACTGGGGGCTTTTCACGTAGTGCTGTCAATGATGAAGCCGGAGCTAAAACCGGCCTATCTTCTATTGTGAGTGCCCTCTTGATCATCTTCACCTTGCTATTCCTGACCCCTGTATTTTACTATTTGCCTAAAGCCATCCTCGCCTCGATAATTATGGTAGCTGTCTTTGGCTTGATCGATACTAAAGAGCCATTGACGCTCTGGAAAACCCACCGTTCCGATTTTTGGATGCTCATCATTACCTTTCTGGGTACGCTAACCTTGGGTATCGAATTGGGTATTGGTCTTGGGGTATTGCTTTCCTTGGCCATGATCATCTTTGAAACCACTCGCCCCCACATGGCGGTGCTGGGTAAGGTACCAGGACGCCCCTTCTACCGCAATCAAGATCGCTTCGAACAAGTAGAGGATCGTCCGGACCTCCTGATCGTACGTTTTGATGCACGACTTTACTTTGCTAATCTCGGCTACTTTCAGAGCAAACTGGAAAAGTGGATCAAGGCCAAAGGAGATGCCCTGCAAACCTTGATCATCAACGCAGAAAGTATCAACAGCTTAGATAGCAGCGCACTACACCTCTTAGAAGAAATAGTAGCAGACGTCAGGGAAAGTGGTAAAGAAATCGTTTTCTCCGGGGTGCGTGGTCCCGTTCGTGATCTCTTGCTGCGAGCTGGACTTTTCCAAAAAATTGGCGAAAACAACTTCTTCATGACCGTCCAAAGTGCGGTTGACCATCACGATCGTCAGCACCCTAATCAAGCCGCTGAAATGAGGACGTATACGATGCAGGCGAATCGGAGAAGGTAGAAATGGAAATTAGAAATTAGAAGTAGGAAATTAGAAATTCGGAAGTGGGAGATCGGAGTTCGGGGGAGTGAAAGTGAAGTTTGTCAGAATAGTGGACAGTTGAGTTGGTGAATTTGGTTCTTAGATAGTGAAAAGGTAGTCAGTGATTCAGTAGTCAGTAGACAGTGTTTTCTTGGTGATCTTGGTGTCTTAGGTGGTTTTTATGTTGAGTTAGTTGAGTTGGTGAATTTAGTTCGGCCTCCCGTGTCGGCCTTAGTTAGTTGGGTCTTCGGCTCTGGTTGATTGAGTTAGTTAGATGGTTTGAGAGTTAGATGGTCAAGAGGTTTTATTGGAATAATGATCTAGTAGGGAGTACAGTTCTTTTTGGTCTGACCTTCATTTTGATTGGAATTGCTATTGCCATTTTGATTGAATTAGTTAAGTGGCTTATGGGTTGAAAGTTAGATCATTCTTGGGTGGTCTTATGTGGCTTAGGTGGTTTGAAAGGGGGAACAGTAATCAGAGAGACTGTTCAGTAATCAGTGGTCAATGCTATGCGATATACTGACTATCATAGGTGTCGGAATAAGATTCGCAGTGACAATGAAGATTGCGGCCTACACTCTTTATTTTTTGAACTTTCACTTTCATTCTAATTCTAATTCTTATCCTAATTCTAATTCACCTTAGTGATCACTGACTTCTCCTACGTAGCGTCGGAACAAGTCTTCGAGTACGGCGGTGGTATCCGTGCAGAGGCCAGGATGGACGCGTGAGGTTTGCAGGATAGTGCTGCGGGCTGCGGCGAGCCAGCGAAAGCGGTAAGGTTGATCTTGCTCACCAATTGCACCACCACGAGGGGTACCAGCACAGATATCCTCCCAGGCTTGTAGATGCGCTTCTAGGGTAGCGATATCAATGTCTTCCGATAATGCTTTCAGCCGTTCAGGATCGAGATGATACTTTAGGTCTAAGTACCGTTTGGGTTTAGAGAAGACAATGACGCCAACGTTCATGAACTCTTCCCGTTCCACCTTTGGGACAACCCGAATGATTACGAACTCGTAGCTAAATTTATCTGGCATTGGCGGCTTCTTTAGCTAAGAAATCAAGTTTATCGAGGCGGGATTGTAGGTATTCTACGTAAGCTGAACGTTTTTCAGCAGGACTCAGAGGGCTTCCTTCCTGTTCTAGCCAGTCTTCCGGAATATGAGTGATAATCTCCGCTATTTTTTCCGGGGAAACCCGGTCTCTAATATCCTGTACGGCCTTACCAAACCCTTTGGTTCGGCTTAGGAGGACATGGTCTTTAACCGTGGCGAAACCGCGCTCCAGGAAGTTACGCCAGGCAGCCCAATTGTGATGGAAGTAGAGACTAGCTCCGTGGTCAATTAGCCACAGCTCTTTATTCCAGTTGAGGAGATTAGTATTCTTGGCAGTACGGTCAATGTTGATGATCATACTATCCAGTAGGACCACCTTGGCCGCCGTCTCTGCATCTACTGTTGATACCAGCGGATCGTAGACCATGGAACCAGAGAGAAAGTGTAGTCCCAGATTTAGGCCAACGC
This sequence comes from Bacteroidota bacterium, assembly GCA_039816955.1. Lineage (GTDB taxonomy): Bacteria > Bacteroidota > Bacteroidia > Chitinophagales > Saprospiraceae > Lewinella. The sequence goes on along the minus strand of JBCBWU010000120.1, from coordinate 1,524 downwards.
TGAACTTCAGTAAGTCTTGAATCTCCTCATCGGGTTCAGTTTTACTGAAGGTATCGTCCAATTCCATAAATACAAGCTCCGGCACTTTCAAACCCATGGCACGCGCCAATTCCCCGCCAATAAACTCTGCTACCAAAGCTTTTGTACCCTGTCCAGCGCCACGAAACTTAAGTACATACAGAAAATCGTCATCTGCTTGTACAATGGCCGGCAGAGAACCACCTTCCCGTAAGGGCTGCATATAACGCACGACCTCCACCGTTCTGATCTCAATTGGACTCATGGCGGGAAGATAGGGAAAAGTGTGCAAGGCTACACCAGTGCGCTAGTAGATGGGGATCAGAGTTGCCGGTAGATCAGCGCCAATACCGCTAGTAAAGCCATGAGGCCCAACAGCCACCACAGGCCTAAAGACTGCGCTACGATAGGACGACCATCACCTATAGCCACTAGCCCAGCCCAATAGTAGGGAGCTAATTGTATATCGGAACACTGCTCTAGAAAGTCCAGCTTTGCTAAACGCAGCGCATTATCCTTACTCTCACCCCGCGCGAGATGATGGTAAAACTGCTCCATCAGCTGCTGAGTGCTAGATTCGTTGACCCGCCAAAGTGTAGATACCACACTGGGCACACCAGCATAGGCAAACCCACGCGCCAGGCTCATCATCCCCTCCCCTCTTTCTACATCACCAATACCTGCCTCACAAGCACTCAAGACCACTAAGTGGGCAGAAAGCCGCATACTGTATAGGTCGCGCAAGTGCAAGGGTGCGTCAAAGAAATCGATGGCGGGTTGGCCAAAAACAGAATCATAGGCGGTGGCATGGGAAGCGAAGTGCAGGATGTGGTACTGATGCGCCAAGCGGGAAAAATTAGCTCGGGTGGCCATGGTATCCGCCAGAGGTACCGGTTGCCAATCTTCCGTACTAGCGGGCGGTTTAGCGGTTAGGTTTAAAGCCGAACCCTGCTGCCCCGCAAAAATGGGTGCCACCCAAAGCAATTGATCTACGGACATTGCCTCTTCCTCCTGGAGCTGTAAAACGGCCCAGGAATAGGCAAAGCGGATAGCGTGATTGCGGAACAAATAGGGGAATGCTCGCAGGTGACGGTCACCCACTGGTTCGCTGAGTAGTAGATCAAAGGGTAAAAAGGCCAATTGCCCATCCGGAATTACCACCAACTGCTTTATCTGGTCCAATGAGAAAGGAGCCAAAAGTAGATCGTGAAGTTGGGCGGCTGCCTGAGCAAATTGGTTGATCCCGTCTGCTCCAGTCAGTTTCAAATTTGCTAATAGGAGTTGCTGTTGCTCCTGTACCAACTGCGGTTGGGCGATCTGTTCCAATTGTACCGTGTTGCGGCTAACAAAAAAGCTATACCATTTCTGTTGGCCGACAAAGTAGGAGACCATCCCCTCCCCTTCCAGCAATTGGGCCTGGACTTCCGCTAGCGTTAGATGGATAGGGCGGGTATAAGTTTGGTATTTCGGATAATTAGTCGCTAATGCCTCTTCCCAATCTTCGCG